>NZ_JBVMAE010000011.1:0-149035 GCF_055597485.1 Crenobacter sp. CS_VA4 | reverse complement strand
AAAGCCGTGAAGAAAGCCGCTTCGGCTCCGGCCCAGAAAGCTCAAGCTGCCAAGAAAGTAGCTAAGAAAGCTGCTTCCGCTCCGGCCGCTCAGAAAGCCCAAGCTGCTAAGAAAGCCGTGAAGAAAGCCGCTTCGGCTCCGGCCCAGAAAGCTCAAGCTGCCAAGAAAGTAGCTAAGAAAGCTGCTTCGGCTCCGGCCGCTCAGAAAGCCCAAGCCGCTAAGAAAGCAGCCAAGAAAGCTGCTTCCGCTCCGGCCCAGAAAGCTCAAGCTGCCAAGAAAGCCGTGAAGAAAGCCGCTTCGGCTCCGGCTCAGAAAGCTCAAGCTGCCAAGAAAGCTGTGAAGAAAGCCGCCTCGGCTCCGGCACAGAAAGCCCAAGCTGCTAAAAAAGCTAAGGCTAAAAAGCCGGCCGCCTCGGCTGCTAAGTAAGTCCCAGTGAGTTGTTGATGACGGTTCCGGGGTGCTTCGCACCCCGGTTTTTTATTTTAAACTCCGCATCATGCCTATCCGTCCCCTCGCCGCGCTGTCGGCCACCCTCCTCGCCCTGTCCTTAGCCAGCATCGCCCACGCCACCAGCAAGGCAGAGCAACGCAAACTGTTCTTCGGCCACGACGATCGTCACACCCTCGTGCCCGACGCCCTGCCCTGGCGCGCTATCGGCCAGCTCGAAACCGCCTCGGGCAGCATCTGCACCGCCACGCTGATCGCCGACGACGTAGTCCTGACCGCCGGCCACTGCTTCATGGACCCGGACACCGGCCGCTTCGACCCGGCCGTGCGCTTCTCGGCCGCGCTGAACGGCAAGCACGCCGCCGCCCGCGTCGCCACCACCCACGCCTTCGTCGACCGGCGCCTGTTCGCCGGGCTGAGCGCCGAGGGCGGCGGCCTGATCGTCGACCCGAAGGTCGCCCGCTACGACTACGCCTTCGTGCGACTGGCCGAACCGATCGGCCGCACGCTCGGCACGCTGCCGCTGGTCGACGGCGACCGCGCCACGCTGCAAACCCGCCTCGCCGATGCGCGCTGGCGCGTCACCCAGGCCGGCTACCCGATCGACGATCCCCGCCACCTGACCGTGCACGAACAGTGCCGCGCCACCCGGCTGCTCGCCGACGGCCGGCTCAGCCACCGCTGCGACACATTGCCCGGCGACAGCGGCTCGCCGCTGTTGCTGATCGACGATGCCGGCCAGGCGACCATCGTCGCGCTGCAAAGCTCCGCGCCGGACGCGCGCGACCGCAAGCGCGCCGACAATATGGCGCTGTCGGTACCGGCGTTCCGCACCGCACTGGAGCGCTTCCTCACCGGCGGCACGCCACCGGCCAAACCCGCTGCGGCCTCCGCCGCCCAGTAATGCAAAAACCGCGCCGAAGCGCGGTTTTTTGTTGCGGCCGATCCGGCCATTCAGTCGGCCAGCGCGGCCTTCTGCAGCTCGACCAATTCGGCGATGCCCTGTTCGGCCAAGACCAACAGCGCGTCCATCTCGTCGCGCGTGAACGGCTCGCCCTCGGCGGTGCCCTGCACCTCGATGAAACGGCCACTGCCGGTCATCACCACGTTCATGTCGGTGTCGCAGGCCGAGTCCTCCGGGTAGTCGAGGTCGAGCACCGGCTCGCCGTCGAACACGCCGACCGACACCGCCGCCACATGGTCGCGCAGCGGGGTTTCGGCCAACTTGCCGGCCTTGATCAGGCCTCCGATCGCGTCGGCCAGCGCGACGTACGCGCCGGTGATGCTGGCGGTGCGGGTGCCGCCGTCAGCCTGGATCACGTCGCAGTCGATCACGATCTGGCGCTCGCCGAGCTTCGCCAGGTCCACCACCGCGCGCAGGCTGCGGCCGATCAGCCGCTGGATTTCCTGGGTGCGGCCGCTCTGCTTGCCGCTGGCGGCCTCGCGGCGCATCCGGCTGCCGGTCGAGCGCGGCAGCATGCCGTATTCGGCGGTTACCCAGCCCTGGCCCTTGCCCTTCAGGAAGCCCGGCACCGTCTCCTCGACGCTGGCGGTGCAGATCACCTTGGTGTCGCCGAACTCGACCAGCACCGAGCCTTCGGCGTGGCGGGTGTAGTGGCGGGTGAGGCGCACGGGGCGCAGTTGACGGGGGCTACGTTGGGATGGGCGCATGACGGTGATTCCGGATGAAAACGGCCGATTGTAACGCGAGCGCACGTCGGCTACGACCTCGGCCGGGCACAATCCACCGCACCGGCCGCCACAGGGGTCAGCCGGGGGCAGTTGGTGTATAGTGCCTTTAACCCTGAATGGAGTGTAGACCTCGATTCAGGCGGCCCAATCACCGTTTTTACCGGGAGTTCCGCCATGATCCTCAGCATGACCGGCTTCGCCTCCACCACCCGCGAATTTCCGGGTGGAATGCTCAGCCTCGAACTGCGTGCCGTCAACCACCGTTACCTCGACGTGCAGATGCGTCTGCCCGAAGAGCTGCGCATCATCGAACCGGCGCTGCGCGAACTGATCGCCAGCCGTGTGTCGCGCGGCAAGCTCGAATGCCGCGTCGGCCTGAACCAGACCGACAGCGCCAGCCCGACGCTGGAACTCAACACCGACTACCTCGACAAGCTGCTCATGCTGGCCGGCGAAGTGCGCGCGCGCGCACCAGACGTGAAGGAACTGTCGGTCGCCGAACTGTTACGCTGGCCGGGTGTGCTGCGCTCCAACGAGCTGCCGCCGGAAACGCTGCAGCAGCTGACGCTGGAGGGCCTCGGCAAGGTGCTCGAAGACTTCGCTGCCACCCGCGCCCGCGAAGGCGAAAAGCTCAAGGCGGTGCTGCTCGAGCGGATCGCCGGCATGGACGCGATCATCACCAGCATCAAGCCGAAGCTGCCGCAGATCCTCGACGCCTACATGGCGCGGCTGTCCGCTAGGCTGCGCGACGCGGTCGAGAACGTCGACGACGACCGGCTGAAACAGGAATTCACCCTATTCGCGCAGAAGATCGACGTCGACGAGGAACTGGCGCGGCTGACCACCCACCTGTCCGAGGTGCGCCGCATCCTGTCCAAGGGCGGCCAGGCCGGCAAGCGGCTCGACTTCCTGATGCAGGAACTGAACCGCGAGGCGAACACACTCGGCTCCAAATCGGTGTCCACCGAGACCACCCAGGCATCGGTCGAGCTGAAGGTGTTGATCGAGCAGATGCGCGAGCAGATCCAGAACATCGAGTAAACTTTCGCCACGTGTCACCACGTATCAGCGAAACCATGAAAGCCCCGCCAGTCGGGGCTTTATTCATTCATGGTGTGTCACTCCGTCGCAAGAAAGCGCATAATTACCGGGTACACAAGCGGGCACACACAGGGGTTTTGGCAACCTCAACTGTGTACCCACCCCTATTCGCTGTTTGCGTTTTTCGGCCTTCAAGGCCGGCGCGGGCTGGGGGCATCTACTCGCTATTCAGGGGACGCAGCATGGGCAAGCTAACCGACATGCAAATCCGGGCATGGATCAAGGCGGGCGAGCGATTCGAGGGCAAAACAGACGGAGACGGCCTCACCCTGAGATTCCGCGCCACCGATACCGTGCCAACGTGGCATCTTCGTTACCGCATTGGCGGCGCACGACGCACCGTCCAAATCGGTAGCTATGGCGAGCTGTCCCTCGCTCAAGCCCGCAGGGCCGCCGACGAGCTGCGCGCCCGTGTCGCACTCGGCTACGACGTGGCCGCCGAGAAGCAGGACCGCAAAGCCGCGGCCGTCGCCAAGATCGAGGCAGAGAAAGCCGCGGTGCATGTGATCGACCTGGCGAACGAGTACTACGAGCGGATGATCCTGGGGCGCTGGAAGCACCCGGACATCGTGCGCCGCCGGATCGACAAGGACATCGGGCCGCACCTGGGCAAGATGAAGGTCGAGGACGTGAAGCCGCGTCACATTGACGACATGCTGCGCGACATCGTTAAGCGAGGCGCTCCGACCATCGCCAATGACGTGCTGCGCTGGACACGGCGCATGTTCGACTACGCCATCAAGCGGCACATGGTCGAGTACAACCCGGCCTCCGCCTTCGACTTGGGCGACGCGGGCGGCACAGAGAAGGCCCGCAAGCGCGCCCTGACGCGTGAGGAGCTGACGAAGCTGTTCGAAGCGATGAGGATGGCGAAGGGTTTTAGCGTCGAGAACGACCTGACTATCCGCCTGCTGTTGCTGCTGTGCGTACGGAAGATGGAGCTGTGCGCCGCCCGCTGGGAGGAATTCGACCTCGATGACGCCGTGTGGCACCTGCCTGGGGAGCGCACCAAGACCGGCGAACCGATCGACATTCCCCTGCCCTCTCTCGCTGTGGGCTGGCTCCGCGAGCTGCGCCGGCTGTCCGAGCCGAGCGCCTGGGTGCTGCCTGCCCGCAAGATGGAGCACCGCATGGTGCCTCACATCCATGAAGGCACCATTGGCACCGCTCTGGGCAAGGTGAAACACGAGATGCCGGGCGTGGAGAACTTCACCGTGCACGACCTGCGCCGCACTGCTCGCACGCTGCTGGCCGAGCTGGGTATTGACCCGGTGGTAGCCGAGCGCTGCCTGAATCACAAGATCAAGGGCGTGGAAGGCATCTACAACCGCCACGACTACTTCACCGAGCGACGCGACGCGCTGAACCGCCTGGCGGCGCTACTCGACGCACTCGACAAGGGCGAGCCGTACAACGTGACACCGATTACCAAGGGCCGGAAGAAAACGGCTTGAGACCAGCTTTGCCGCGCCTAGATCGGCCAATCGAAAAGCGGGAACCCTGCCCGCCTGGCGTGGCAATCCCTACAGGGAGCGCAAAGGGATCGCAATGACAGACAAGAGCACAGTGGGCCGGTGGTTTACACAGTCACCAGCTAATCTCCCCCATCCTGAGAGGGATCTAGCGATCAAATTCCTCGAAGCGGATCACGAGCTGCAGGCTATCGTAAACACCATCCCAGAAGACGAGCAAAATCAAGGGAGAATGCTTTTTTCCGGCGAAATCAAAATAGGAACAGAGCCCTTTACAAAACTAGAGCCTATTGATGGTAGCGAGCAGAAGAATGTCGTTTTTTCTGGCCCATATACAGAGGCCCTTCAAGGATTGGGCATACGAGCCGTAAAAATTCAGGAGCACGAAGGTGAAGGTGCAATCACCAACGATGTCCCTATATCAAGCCTTACCCCATGGCAGGTGAAGCGCGCATATCATATTCACTTCGCCACAATCTGCCTGATTGCAGCAAACGGCATTTTAGCCAAACCCAATTTTGGTGAGGCACTAAGAGTCTTGTGTATAGCCATGCGGCTCATTGGTGCCGCAGGAGTGCCGAGCTATGACCGGGTAGAGCAAGCAGCCTTGTCTGCAAGCGCAAGAAGAGGAGCCAAAGCAAGGGATAGCAAGCTTCAAGACATTCGCGACTACTGCCGCAGGTTGTACCAAGAGCAACCCGGCGATAAAAAGCACCAGACCAAGCTCAGATCCATTCGGGAGAGGGTGCTTGAGTTTGCTCGTAATCAAGGCGAGCCACGCAGCCATGATCAATTCATAAAAACAGCAACAGGATGGGTTGCCGACCTCCGGACCCCCCCTACGCAATAGGTCGTCTGCCAGCAAACCACCCTCGTTAGCTGGCACCAAAACCCCGTCAGCGGGCACACGATCTATTAGCCCCACCGAGGGGCTTTTACATTTGCGTCACCCTGTTAATCCACGGAGTGACGCAATATGCCCCTTCCCACCAACACTACCTACGGCGCACTGCCAGCCACTGGCTTTGTCCGTCTAAAAGACCTTCGCCCGATCATCCCTTTTAGCGACTCGACGCTGTGGCGAAGGGTAAAAAATCAGACGTTTCCAGCCCCTTTGAAATTATCTGAGCGCGTCACTGCCTGGAGAGCCGAGGCCGTGCGCCAGTGGCTCGACGAACAAGGCCAAACGGCATAAGGGGCGAGCGATGAAAAAGAAAAACGCCCGCACCACCGAAGCAGTAGCGAGCGCCAACACCTGCGCCAATCATAGCACCGCCACCCCACCCGCCATCAGCGGCCAATGCGCCGAGGTGCTGGCGATCCTGCGCGAACATGGGGCCGTGCTGAGTTTCCGCCTGACCGCTGAGCATGCCATTCCCGAAGCCGCTGCGCGCATCCATGACCTGCGCGCCAAGGGCTACAACATCGCCACCCACATCGAGCCGGAAATCGTCTACCGGGGCCAGGTGCGCCGCCGCGTCGCACGGTACGTGCTGGGCACGCCGGCTTGGCCACGTCCGGGATTCATCGCAGAGGACAAGGGGGAAGCCGCATGAAGATCATTGCACTCGAATACCACCACCAGGCCATGCACTTCACCGCGGACGGCTGGTTCAACGCCACCGAGGCAGCGGAGCGCTTCGGCAAGTCACCCCGTGACTGGTTACGACTCCCAAGCACGCTTGAATACCTCGCGGCGCTCGATGAGACGGCCGACTCAAATGCGGGAAAATCTCACATTTGGGTGAAAACCCGACGTGGTAACTCCGGCGGCACCTGGCTGCACCCCAAGCTGGCCGTACGCTTCGCTCAGTGGCTCGATGCGCGCTTTGCCGTCTGGTGCGACATGCAGATTGATGGCCTCATCCGTGGCACCGCCCAGCCCGACGACTGGCGCAAGGTGCGCCATGATGCCGGCGCCCGCTTCCGGGGCGTGTGCGACATGGTGAACCTGTCCCGCCTGGCCGAAGGCAAGGGAACGGCGCAGCACCACTACGCCAACGAGGCCAAGCTGATCAACTGGGTGCTGACAGGTCGCTTTGCCCCGCTCGACCGTGATGCCCTGTCGGCCAAGGAACTGCGCTTGCTTGAACTGCTGGAGGCTCAGGACATGGTGCTGCTGGGCCGGGGGATGCCCTACGACGAGCGCAAGCAGGCCCTGCTGGTGTTCGCCGCCGAGCAGCGCCAGCGTCTTGCCCTGCCGGCCAACGACCACGGGAGGCTGTCCGCATGAACCTGTCTCCAATCCGCACTCCAGCGAAATTCATTGTTTTGGCCGGCGCTTCGGCCAACCTTTGCCGATCAACGGCTTACCGTATCAGTCCGTGCCATGCCGAGGCGGGCCGCATTGACCCCATCGGCATGGGCCGGTATCGTGCCCCGGTCGCAGTCAATCCTGCGGCCGGGCGTGAGAACCCGAATGACTCCCTGCGAATCAGCGTCCGCGCTGCATTCGCGACCTTGGTGCGTCTTCAGTGGGCGGCCTTGGTAGGACCGGCTTCGGCCGGGCCCGTACGGGAGTGCGGGTTCTCACCCCTGCCTTGCGCCGCCCCTCCCCGCGTGAGAACGGGAAGCGGCATTCTTAACGCCACTCCTGAAGGCCCCATGTCTCAATTCATCCCCCGCGCCCTGCCGCGCCTGTTCCCCGTTACCCGCCGTACCGTTGCCGCTTTCCCGTCGCAAGCCGACGCCCTGCGCTATGCCCGCGAACGTGTCGCCGAAGGCCGTCGTGTGCAAGTGCTGTCCGAGCGGTCCGGCTTTGCCGGGCGCCTGATTGGAGGCGTTGCATGATCGACGCCTTCGAGAATCTCATCCACAACGCCCCTGACTTCCCGGTGCTAGCCAATTTTGAGGGCCATGACGACGAGGACCTGCAAGGTGACACCTGCCTTGGCTGGTTTCACACCGAAGTCGATGCAGAAGCGGCCGCTGAGCTTGCCCGCGGCTCTATCGGCTGCAGTCATGCCATAGTCGTTCCAAAGCGCTTTCTTTTGCCGGCGCTTTTGGCCACCGTTCTGATGTACAGCCGAATAGCCAACGGTGAGCGTGTCGATTACGACGCTGAGGCTCACGAGATCATGAAGGCTTATGGCACCTGGCCGTTCGGGTTATCGCTCGTCCTTGTTGAACCTGTCGTGAACAAGGTTTGCGAGGAACGCCTTCGTCAACGGGCTGAGGAAAAGGCAAAGCACAAACGCCGGCAATCGCTACCCCGCCGCCGTCATGTCGCCTCGCACAGGGAGGCCGTCACGTGCTGACTCCTAACGCCCTCCACCTGGCCGAACTAGACGGCCAACTTGCGGCGCTGCGGGCGCTGTATGCACTGCGCTGGCACCTCGATACCCACGACACCAGCGAGGACGCCCAGCAAGCCGCCGCGGCCTTTTGCGAGAGTTTCACCGACGTGTTCGCCGAGTGCCTGGCCGATGCACGGGAGCACGCTGGCAATCCCGCCGAGGAGCTGTTCCGGCTGATCGCCCTGCGCGCGACCGACCTCATCCTGACGCTCGACCGCTAAGGACTCCACACCATGACGAAATTTCCGGGAAGTCACACACCGGGGCCGAAGTCACACCCGCTCGACGCCGACGCGGTGCGCCGCGCCGCCTTCGGGCGCTGGCCGGACGTCCTCGCCGCGCTCGGCATCGCCGCCGACGTGTTGGCCAAGAAGCGCAATCAACCCTGCCCGGCCTGCGGCGGGACGGATCGGTTCCAATTCATCGACAAGGGGCAAGGCCGGTTTGTCTGCCGGGGGCTGGACAGCCTGGGCGGCGACGGCTTCGCGCTGGTGATGCACTGGATCGGCGGCGACTTCAAGACCGCGCTGCGGGCCGTTGCCGGAGCGCTGGGGCTGGTGGCTGGCGTGGAGATTGAGCGCACGCCAGCACCCGCCGCGACACCCGCACCGGCCCAGCGTGACCACAGCGCCAGGATCGCCAAGCTGTGGGCCGAGGCGCTCCCGATCCGCCACGGCGACCCGGTGGCGCGTTACCTGGCAAACCGGGGCCTTGATCTATCGGTCTACCCCGCCGCGCTGCGCCATCACCCCGCCCTGGGCTATTGGCACGACGGCCAGCGGCTCGGCACCTACCCGGCCATGCTGGCCAAGGTCACCAGCCCAGCCGGCGAGGTCGTCGGCCTGCATCGCCTCTACCTGACCCCTGACGGCCACAAAGCCCGGCCTGTCGACCCGGAGACCGGCGAGCCGCTGGACGCCAAGAAGCTGATGACGGCCCGTGAAGGAGCGATGCGCGGCGCGGCGGTGCGGCTGTACGACCCGGAGAATGGCGCACAGGCAGTGGCCGAGGGCATCGAGACGGCGCTGGCGGTGCGCCAGGGTTCCGGCCTGCCCTGCTGGGCAGCCGTGTCGGCCTGGGGGCTTGAGCATGTCGCCCTGCCGGAAACGGTGACCGACGTGCACATCATGGCCGACCACGACGTCAGCGGCACCGGTCAACGAGCGGCCGAACGGCTCGCCAAGCGACTGCTCGAGGAAGCGCGGCGGGTCCGGGTCCACATCCCGAGCTGCCCCGGCGACTGGCTCGACGTGCTCAACGAACGACAACAGCAGGAGGCCGCATGACTGCTGCCGACCTGCACCAGCTGACTCACGCCAAGAGGGCCCCCGCGTTGGATTTTGCAAAAACCGATGGGAACAGCGGGAACAACGGGAACAAGATCGCCGAAGCCAATAACGACGGGGCTTTCAGCGGGTCGTTTTGTTCCCGTTCCCCGGAAATCGCCAACGGGGACAATGGGAACAAAAACGGAAACAGCGCGCTGCCGACCGGCTACGCGATGCTGCGCGGCGAGAAGGACCGCCCCGGCCTGTACTACCTGGAGCCGGACAGCGACAAGCCGCCGCACTGGATCTGCTCGCCGCTGTACGTACTCGCCATGACCCGCAATGACAACGGCAGCGACTGGGGGCGGCTGCTGGAATGGCATGACGCCGAGGGGCGCTTGCACCGCTGGGCGATGCCGCTGGAAATGACGCAGGGCGACGGCATCGAATTGTGCCGCGAACTGGTGCGCAACGGGCTGCTGATCGCGCCGGGCGGCGCGGCTCGCAACCGCCTGATCGGCTACCTAGTAACGGCCAAGCCTGGCCAACTGGTGCGCTGCACCGACCGCGTGGGCTGGCATGGCGACGCCTTCGCGCTGTGGGATGGGGTGATCGGCAGCAACAACGGCGAGGGGCTGCACCTGCAAAGCGAACGTGACGAGTCGCTCGGCATGAGCCAGGCCGGCACGCTGGCCGGCTGGCGCGAGCTGGTGGCGACACTCGCCACCGGTAACAGCCGACTGGTGTTTGTCATGTCGCTAGCCTTCGCTGCACCGCTGGCTCGATTTGCCAACGAGAGCGGCGGCTTCCACCTGATGGGCAGCAGCAGTGTCGGCAAGTCGACGGCGCTGTATCTGGCCGCGTCGGTGTGGGGTCACCCAGACAGCTACCCGCACAAGTGGCGCACCACCAGCAACGGGCTCGAGGGCGTGTGCCTGGGCCGCAATGACCTGCTGCTGATCCTGGACGAGCTGGCGCAGGTCGACCCACGCGAGGCCGGCGAGAACGCCTACATGATCGCCAACGGCCAAGGCAAGGTACGGGCGACCCGCAACGGCCTGGCACGCTCGCCGGCACGCTGGCGCACGCTGTTCCTGTCAGCCGGCGAGATCGGGCTGGCCGAACACATGCGCCAAGCTGGCAAGCAGGTTCGCGCCGGGCAAGAGATCCGCCTGGCCGAGGTGGCCGCCGATGCCGGGCGCGGGTTCGGCTTGTTCGATACGCTGCACGGGCTGGCTGGGGGCGATGTTCTGTCGCAGCGCTTGGCTGACCTGACCCGCCAGCAGCACGGCACCGCCGGACGCGCCTTCCTCGCCACGCTGACCGAACCGGCCACCTTTGCCAGCCTGCCCGCCATCCTCAAGCAGGGCCGCGACAGCTTCCTCGCCGACGACGTGCCTGCTGGAGCAGACGGCCAGGTCAAGCGGGTGGCGGGCCGCTTCGCGCTGGTCGGGACGGCCGGGGAACTGGCGACCCATTTCGGCCTGACCGGCTGGCAGCCGGGCGAAGCCACCGCCGCCGCCGTGCGGCTGTTCGGCGAATGGCTGGCCGCCCGTGGCGGGGCCGGCAGCAGCGAAGTCCGCGAAGGAATCGCGGCGGTACGCGCCTTCCTCGAGGCGCACGGCGAAAGCCGCTTCACCCCGTGGGACACCGCCGAGCAGGACAACGCCAAGACCATCAACCGCGCTGGCTTCCGCCGCGCCGATGACGGCGGCACCTGGTTCTACGTACTGCCCGAAGCGTTCCGCCGTGAGGTCTGCCGGGGCTTCAACGCCGCGCACGTCGCGGCAGCGATGGCCGAGCGCGGTTTGCTCAAGACCGACCGCGACCGCAACACCAGCAAGCAACGGATGCCGGGCATGGGGAACAGCCCGAAACCGTGCTACCTGGTAACGCCGGCCATCTGGAACGACGCCGAGGAGCTGCGCCATGCGTCTTGACCTGTCCGTACTGCCTGTTCCCGTTGTTCCCATTCACGGGAAAGTGGGAACGGGAACAAAACCGGCCACTGAAGCCATTGATTTACAAGGATTCCCGTCACCTGTTCCCGTTGTTCCCGTTGTTCCCATCGGTTTTGAAGCAAGCCCAGCGCAAGAGCTTCGACCGGTTACCGACTACACCGCGCCCATCGTCACCGCTGCCGCCTTGGGCCTGCCGCTGCCCGCTGGTGCACGGCGGCCGGATCGAGCGCAGCACGGCGACGAGAGTACGGTGCATGAGTGCATGACGTGCGAACACTGGGGAGGCGTGGGCACGCACCAGCAAGACGGCCGGACCGGCACGCGAGGACTATGCGCGGCCGGGTTTCGGCCGTGGCGCAAAACGAACATCCCGAGCCTGCTCCAGTACTACCAGTGGCACTTCATCGGCCAGTGCGCCGAGATACCGCCGGGCAACAACGAGTGAAGCTGCGACCCAACCCGCACCCGAGGCGGGTTTTTTACTATGTTGACATCATCGCCACGCCAGGAGCCGCCATGCCAATATTCATCATCATTGCGCTGCTCGTGGTGAGTATTCCGCTCGCCATCGGTTGGGCAGTGGCAAAAGCCCTATATCAAGCGGCTACCAAGCCTCAGAGAGAGGCGCAGGCCAAAGCGGCGCGCGATGCCAGGGCGGCGTCCCTGTGCCGCTACTTCGAGGGCGTGAACGAGGCGCGGGCCTTCCCTGACATCGCCATGGGCGTGAACATGCGGCGCGGGGAGTTTGGCGTGCTCGTGGCGGACGCGGCACTGTATGAGTACCGCAAGAAGAGCTACAACGTCGGCGGCGCTGTACGTGTCGCCAAGGGCGTCTACATCGGCGGCAGCGAGCGGCTGTCCCATGACGAGCTGCGCCAAGTCGCAAGTGGGACCGTCGCGCTGACCAACCAGCGGCTGGTTTTCCTGTCGCCGCAGCGCACCACGACAATTGAACACGCGGACGTGCTGAGCCTGGATGCCAGCGGAACCGCCACAATCCAGATCCACACCGCCAAGAGACAGACCCCGGTGATTCTGGTCTTGTCCGGTTGTGACGCGGCCTTACTGGCCTTGCTGATCAAGCTGTTCAGCGCTGGCGACTTTGAGAGCAGGATTCTGCCCGAGGGTCTGATGATCGAACCAGTAAGCAATGACGACGGCACCGTGTCGGTTAATGTGCGGCCCGGGACAAGGGGAGCGGCGATGATTCGGTGATCGCCGCCCTGCTATCTTGATTGCAACGCTACAGGGATACAAAAGTCCATTTTTCTACTAAAATAGTTACGTTATAACGTATCAATTTTAGGAGACGATATGAAGCAAGCGGACATTCCCGCCCCGTCCAAAGTGCATGACGCGCTGGTATGCGGCGTACCGGGCAATTATCAGGTCAAGGTGAACGGCCAGCCGCTGCAAAGCCGGCAAAGCCATGTCCGCCGCTTTGCGACGGCCGACGCGGCCGTCAAGGCGCTGGCCAGGCATGGCATCAACGGGCTTCGGGTCGAAATCGGCCTGGAAGGGCTGGCGTAAGGCGATGCGGTACCACGGACCAAGGGACACACATGGCATTTGAAGCCTACAGCGTAGCCATCAAGCTATCCCTGATTAACGGCGTCAGCTCGGGGCTGGGGATACTGTCATCCCAGTTCAAGAGCCTGCACAAAGACGCCGCCCAGTTTGAGGAGCGGTTGAAAACCGTGCAGAAGCTGGCCAGCAGCGGGGTCATAATGACCGGGGCCGGGCTGGGCATCCTGCACATGTTCAAGACCCCGCTCGAGGAGGCCCGGAAGCTGCAAACCGAAGTGGCGCGGTTCACCTCGCTAGGGTTCGGCGACAAGATCAACGGCCAGGCACGGCAATTCGCCCTGGGCATGAAAACCTTCGGAACCAGCGCACGCGACAACATGACGCTGGTTTCCGATGCGATGGCGGTGTTCAAGGATCTGCATCACGCCGAGTTTGCCGCCCCGCTGATGGCGAAGATGAAGTTTGCCAACGCGGCCGTGTTCGGCGGCGAGGCCGGCGGCGCCAATGAACGCAAGTTCATGGACATGCTGAAGGTGATCGAATTTCGGGGCGGCCTGTCGAGCGAACGGGAGTTTTTCACCCAAGCCGACTACGTGCAAAAGGTCATCTCCGGTAGCCGTAACCGGGTAGACGCCAGCCAGCTCCTTCAGGCGCTCAAGACTGGCGGCTTGGCACTTTCCCGCCGCGACAATGACAAGTTTTATCTCGGGTCTGAGCCTCTGATTCAAGAGTTTGGCGGCCAGCGTTACGGCACCGGGGCCATGGCGATTTACCAGAACCTGGTGCAAGCCCGCGGCACGATCACCGCACAGCAGGAGCTTTACCGCCTTGGTCTGCTGAACCCGGCCATGGTCGAATTCAACAAACTAGGCCAGCTCAAGAAGGCCAGAGCGGGCGCCTTCATCGGCTCTGACATCCTCGAGCGTGAGGGCGAGCTCGCCCTACTGCAGAAGGTACTGCTGCCTGCCTTTGCCAAGAATGGCATTACTGGCGAGGAAAATACCGTTCGTGAGATCGGGATGATCCTTGGCAACAGGACTGGCTCTGCCCTGATGGGGCGGATCTATCAGCAGATGCCGACACTGCTGAAGCAGATCGAGGCCAACAAGAGCGCCATGGGTATCAACGCACTGGAAGCCAAGGCTCGCACTACCTACGATGGCCAGATGATCCAGCTCCACGCGCAATGGCGCGACCTGATGATGCAGATGGGCGTCGCCGTGCTGCCGACGGCGATCGATGCGGTGAAGGGGCTGAACGGATTCATGTCCACGCTGAACGACTTCCTCAAGAAGAACGGCGATGGCGCCCGGGCCTTGGCCGGCGATCTGTTCATTTTGGGCGGTGCGCTGGCTATCGGCGGCACCATCCGGCTGACCACAGCCGCCTTTAAAGGGCTGGCGCTGGCGTCAGACATGGCCCGGCTCAAGGCGGTGAGGAGTGCGGCGGGGGTGACTGATTTTGCGGGTGCTGTCGCCGACATCGAACGCAGGGGAAAGCTGGCGAGTGCCACGTCTGGCTTGATCGGTTTCACTGGCGCGCTCACCAAGATCGGCTTTGCGCTGCTGGTTGTCCCCGATCTGATAAAGGCGGCAGCCGACGCCGGCACCTATGTCGGCAACTGGCTGGCCAACCGGCAAAAGCAGCGCGAGCAGGAGAAAGAGGCATACCACCCTGGACAAGGATTGGGCCTGATGAGCGGCTACCAGGGCGGACCTACCCTTGCGAGCGCCCAAGCGCTTTCCAGTGGCTGGCAGCCCTACCACGTCCCGAAGAACCCTTACGCGGTTGCCTCAGGTGGCGACTTCCAGTTCGCGACGCCAACAGACTTCCGAAGTATCACAGGCCCCAATCTCACCGCCCCCGTCCCGGTGAACAGGCAACCGGTTAACGTGACGGTCAATGCCAGTATTGATGGCAAACCTGTAGCAAACAGAGCAGTGGAAATCATTGTGGACGGCATGCGAAAGCCTCCAGCGGGTACGTCAACCTTTGATCGCTCCATGGGGTTGTTGTATCCCGGCATGCCTAGTTTGGTGACACGATGAGGAGCGACTGTTCACCGTTTGGGATTAGTGGCGCGTGAGCCAATGCGGCGCCAGGACCCGAGCCGGTACGCCCTGCCAGCGTCCGCCGTTGACCGAGAAGACCCGCTGTCGCCTGCATGGCGGGTTATCGCCGGGTGCCCCCAAGGGCAACCGCTACGCCGCTACGCCCGGGAGCCTGCACAGCAAGTACCTGTCAGAGGCCGAGCGGGGTATGTTGCCGACGGTCCCGGTCGGTTCACTGGCTGACGAAATCCGGCTGACCAAGGTCCTGTTACGGCGGGTGCTAGCGGCCGAACGGAAGCAAGTCGATATGCTGGCGCCCACCAAGACGCGTAAGCTCACTGGTAGCCCCTGCCAAGGCGAGGAACGGCATTACCGGCCGGAAGACTGGGAACGGCAGATTGACCGGCTAATTGCCCGCATAGCCAAGCTGGTAGGTACGCAAGCCGACATCGAGGCTGGCGAGCAGCAACGCCAGTTGATGACGCTGGAAATCGAGAGCCGGATTTTGCAAGAACTACCCCATGAGGCCCCGGCGATCCGCATCATCCGGCAGGAAGGACGGCACGATGAGCGATGACGAAAAGCGCCGGCTGCTGAAAGCCTACTGGCGCGAGTACGACCGGGTGCGGGCCGAACGCCACCGTCTGGAGGTCGAGCATCGGGAAAGGAGCGCGCAGTACTTCGACCGGCACGGCAAGTTCCTGCCGCCGCCCATCCTGCCGTCGCCACCGCCCTACCCTGACGAGTTGAGCGGCCTGGTGTGCGGTGCAAAGACACGAGCCGGGACGCCATGCAAGCTCACCAGCCTGTACGGCAGCGGACGTTGCAAGCTACATGGCGGCTTGTCCACCGGGCCACGGACGGCAGAGGGCAAGGCTAAAGCCGCCAGCAATGGCTGCGTCCCCAAGCGGAAGCGGACCCCATGAGGACGCAAGGAAAGCTAAGGTTGGCCGAGGAGCGAAGCCCATGAGCAGTACGGAAAAGTAAGGTTTCAGCCGCAGAGCGAACCCCATGAGGTGATGACAAAACATGACGTCCGCCCCCGCCCGCGTGGCGGGTTTTTGTTTCGCCGCCGACCTCTACACTGAAGGCATTGCCACGGGACAAAGGGGCCGTCTATGTCAACGCCCATTTATGACACCAGGCAAGCCAACCTCAGAGCCCTGTGTGTCAGGTACCCCGTTCAGGCGGACCTTGCGCGCGCCCTTGAGACAGATGACAGCACCCTTTCCCGCTACTTGCACAAAGGACGCCGGATCGGCAACCAGTTCGCCCGCAAGATTGAGTCACAGCTTGCCCTTCCGGACGGCTGGATGGACCACCAACACCCGGCGGTTGAGAGCGGGCACATGCTGGCCCTTATGGAAGCGTTTTTAGCTTCAGGGCCGGCGCCCGCGGTGGCTGATGCAATCGGCGCATTGCTACAAGCTCTCGCACAGAATTACCAGGATTCAGCCACAGGTTGATAGACCCCCTCGAGGATCGCTTAATACATGGTGGATGCCCCCTTGAGATCGACAACACGGCAGGGGCAAACCTGACAAAACCTGACATATGGGGCTAGTCCCGTTAACGATGAGAGCGCCAGGGGCGGTCCTACAGCAGCAGGTGGGCGTATGCAGGAACAGGATGTAGATAGCCGAGTAGCAAGGCTTGAGGCAATACTCACTAGGCTGGAGCAATTAGCTCTGCAATGGGAAGAACGCGCAAAACGCCATGAACCCGAAGTTTGGTCTGCGATTGATATTGCGGACTGGCTTCAGTTATCAGCTACGACCGTACGCAAGATCGTGGTAGTGCGCCCTGGGTTTCCTGCGCCAATTACAGCGACAGGATCCAAGGACGGCCAGAAGCGATGGCTTGCTGACGAGGTGATCGACTGGGCGCGCAAGAACCGCGGCACTCTTCCGACCGGACGCCGAGGTGGCCGGCCAAGGTTACGCTGACTTTCGGGAGCAATACGCGCACGCGATAGGCGCTAAGTCGGAGAGCTGGCTCTGGCTGCATGACTCTTCTCTAACGTCGGAGAGGTCGCGCACCCAGCTGGAGAAAACGCTGGCGGCCAGCCTGGGGATGACACCAACTGGCCTAGCGCCTGAAAAAGGCCCCAAGCCCCGAGCACTCGCCCAAAATGGGTACACAAGCGTGTACACATAACGAAAACGCGAATGGCGAGACCTAGCATTGGCGAGGCTTTGAGCCACCTACTAAGTAAACAGATCCAACATCGAGTGAGCTTCACGGCGTCTCACGCCATGCCAGCGAAACCATGAAAGCTCCGCCAGTCGGGGCTTTATTCATTCATGGTGTGTCACACCATCGCAAGAAAACGCCTAATTCCCGTGTACCCAAAGGTGCACCCAAAGCCATTTCTGAAGGTCCGTTTGGGTACCCCCTATTCGCTGTTCACGAATTTCGACCTTCAGGCCGGGTGCGGGATGGAAGCGCCCTGCCTACTTCTCCAGCCGTGCCACGACTTCGCTCTGCCGAAACTTCTCATCAAGTAATTTGTGGATCTCCACCACCACGCTCCCTGAGTGGACCTCTAACATCGTCTGCGCCGCCTGCCTGGCTTGGGCTTCGGTCGAGTGCAACGGGCCGTTGAAGTCGACACCAAAAATCGCCGACACCACCTTAACCTTGTAATACATGACATATAACTACCTTGAAAATCACTGTAGGTAGTATACGTCTGCGGGATGTCATCCTGTTGACCGACAGGACGGCCGGCACTTCGTCTCCTAGCGGACCCGGCGCACGGAATCACCGGTTTGCGAAAACCAACCCCATGAAAGCCCGGCCGTCTCTGCTGACGCAACGATGCGTCGCGACTGCAAGGCGGCTGCCGAGTAGTACAGGGGAAGCTCTCCTGGTACTGAGCTGCCTGGCGCGTACTCGACGGAAAGTTAGCGCCGAAGTTAGCGCCGGCCAGACAAAAAAGGGGGCGCTAGCAATCAGGACGGCCGGCCGACCTAGCCCAGGAGACGGGAGGATCAGCCTCCAGTTCGAGAGTAGTTCGGACATCCGATGGAGTGGTGCTGTCTAGTGCCGCACGAAAAATGCGTAGCCCCTCAGTAGCGATCCGATCGGCTGTTGTCCCTGGCTCTGTGACCAATGGCACGCTCACCACACTGAAAAGGATGTTATTGGCCAACGCACTCGCAACGTCGCCAAACCATTCGACCTGGACGTCGACCTCGTAGCTATTGAGCTGATCGGACTTCGGGCGCACGGCAATCGGACTGATGCTAGTGATCTGCATGGTGACGCCTCCTATCAGCTGTTATGACAGTTGTAGTGAAGCACCTATGAGATGGCGATAGGTTTCAGTCGAGCGGCTGGATTGTTGCCACCGAATGGTTATCAGCCCGGTTACCACGGTTTTCTGCCTGCCGGCGCTGTAGCACATTACCCCCTCGTGAGCGCCTCGCAGCCATTTCGTACAAACTCCTTGGCACACGCTTAAACCATGACACGTGCCCCCCCCCCCCCCGAGATCGGCGCATCGCGTCTTAGGGAAGCCCCCTGAAAGCGGCTATATGGGCGGCAAACCTGCTAAGATGACGCACCGCAACATCCCACGGCCTTGCCGTCCCACAATTGTGATCGTCCGTCCCCGTCTTCATTGGCTGCGCATGCTGTTCGTGTGGCGCGGCTCGGTGCTGCCGCGCATCCTGCCCCAGCTGATGTTCACCACCGTCCTGGCCGTACTGGTCGTCATGTTTCATGGCGAGCTACTCGACAGGAAGGTGACACTGACCACGGTGCCGTTCTCGCTGATGGGCGTGGCGCTGGCAATCTTTCTCGGGTTTCGCAACCGCGTCAGCTTCGATCGCTACTGGGAGGCCCGCAAGCTGTGGGGCAAGCTACTGACCGACAGCCGCACCGTGGCGCGCCAGGCTTTGACTTTCGCGCCAGGTGAGGCGCGGCCCTTCGTGCTGGGCGTGGCGGGCTTCGTCCACGCGGTGCGCCACCAGTTGCGCGGCAGCGACGCTACGGCCGACCTGGCGCGGCTATTGCCGCCCGAACTGGCGGCCAGCCTGTCCGGACAGCGCTTCCCCGCCAATCGCGTGTTGCTGTGGCTGTCCGGCTGGCTGCGTGAGCGGCTGCAGGACGGCTCGCTGCCGCCCATCCTCGCGGCACAGATCGACCACGCCTTGTCCGGGCTGAACGACGCGCACGGCGGTTCCGAGCGCATCGCGTCGACCCCCTTTCCCTTCACTTATTCGGTGATCCTGCACCGCACCGTCTACCTCTATTGCCTGCTGCTGCCCTTCGGCCTGCTCGATGCGATAGGCTGGATGACGCCTCTGGTGGTGGCCTTCATCGCCTACACCTTCTTCGCTCTCGAAGCGTTCAGCGACGAGATTGGGGAACCGTTCGGCACCATGCCCAACGACCTGCCATTGGACGCCATGGCGTTCAATATCGAGGCCTCGCTGAAGGACATGCTCGGTGACGCTGACCTGCCGCCGGTCAGGCTGCCGGTCAACTTCCTGCTGAGCTGAAGCGAAAAGGCTACGCAGACGTTTACTCGGATGACCGTTAAGGGTTGACCATCAGGCCGACAATAACGACCCTGTCTTGAACGCGGTGGCGGTCGCCACCTTAGCCACCCACATGCCCGTGCTGGCGTAGTGGCGGTTTTCCAGCGCGTACACCACGCCGCCATACTGCGAAGCCAATACGGCTACGCGGTCGTTCAAGGGGTCGATCACCTCTGCCACCGCTTGGCCGGCCTCGACGCGGCTGCCGGGCCGTACCAAGAAGGCCACCACGCCTGCATGTGGCGCGTAGAGGTTTTCCGAACCGGCCAGCGGGGTGGCTGGCTGCTTGAGCGCAGGCAGTTCCGGCGCCGGGCGATCGGTAACGAGGCCACGGTGGCGTAGAAAGTTCAAGATTGCTTCCGCATCTTGTTTTGCCAGGGAATGATTCACATCACCCTGCCCGCGCAACTCGACGGTGACGGCGAGGCAGGCCAGCTCGATCGGCGCATCCAGCCCATCGTTCGCCGCCAGTTCTTGCAATTCCCACCACACCCGGCAGCAAGCTTCGTCGAACGGGTCGCCCCCCGCTTCGGTGGACAGAAATTGGGCTGATGACCCGAGGTAGCGCGCCAGCGGTTCGCATTGCGCCCACAGGGGCGTGCCGGTATATACGTGCAGCGCGGCGTCGTAGTCGCAATGGAGATCGAGCACGATGTCCGCATCGGCCGCCAGCCGCATTAAATGCTGCCGCAGGCTTTGCAGTTCGGTGCGCTCCTGGGCCTGTTCGATGGCCTCACGTAAGGCGTTGCGAATGATGCGGGTGTTGTGTGCGTCATCGCGGCTGAGGAGCGGTTTAACCAGCGGATAGATGGTCTGGGCCAACTGCGGGTAGTAGCGGTTGAAGTTTTCGCCGGAAGCCAGATCAAAGCGCCCCAATTGCTGGCCGAGCAGGGTCTGGTCGTGCCCGATCGGGTTGGCCTGAGGCACCAGCACGATTTCGCCGTGAAGGTGGCCGGCGGCCTCCAGTTGCTTGAAGGCCGCCTTTAGGTGCCAGGCGACCAGCATGCCAGGCAATTCATCGGCGTGCAGCGATGCCTGGATATATGCCTTGGGGCCGCTGCCGGCATGGCCGAAATGCAGGCTGGTCAGCTGGCGTGCCGCCCCGAGGCTGGGGGAGCGCAGAGCGTGTTCGATTCGTTTCATGATCGCAATCAGGTTGGCCGTCCCAGGCTGTCCGGCCCGGGACGCGCTACGGTTTGTGTGGGGAGGCAGGAAGGGAGGCACGACCTGCGAGCGGGCCTCCCGCTCGGTGCCTTAGTGGCCGTAGACGTCGAAGTCGAAGTATTTCGCCGCAATCTTCTGGTAGGTGCCGTCCTTCAGCATCGCGGCAATCGCCCTGTCGATGGCAGCCTTCAAGTCGGCGTCTTCCTTGCGCAGCCCCACTGCCGTGCCGTAGCCCAGCGTTTTCTCGTCATCGAGCCCTGTCCCGGCCAGGCTGTAACCGCGCCCTGCCGGTGTCTTCAGGAAACCGTTCTTGGCTGTCACCGTGTCTTGCAGGGTAGCGTCCAAGCGCCCGCTCAGCAGATCCTGATAAACCTGGTCTTGGTTCTGGTAGGCCACCACAGTCACGCCTTTCGGCTCCCAGTTGGTCTTGGCGAACGTTTCTTGCGTGGAGCCTTGCTCTACGCCAACCCGCTTGCCCTTGAGCGATGCGACGGTCGGCTGCAGGCCGCTGCCTGCTTTGGCAACCAGGTTGGTCGGACCGTGGAACAGCTTGGCCGAGAAGTCGATTTCCTTCATGCGCTTCTCAGTTTTGGACATGGATGACAACACGCCGTCGAATTTCTTGGCCTTCAGCGCCGGGATCATGCCGTCGAAGGAGCTCTCCACCCAGACGCACTTGGCATTCATTCGCTTGCAGATCTCATTGCCCAGGTCGATGTCAAAGCCGACCACCTTGCCGTCAGGTGCCTTGTACTCGAACGGCTGGTAGGTGGCGTCTACCCCGAAGCGCACTTGTTTCCAGTCTTTGGCGGCGGCGCCCATCGACGTGGCCAGTATGGCGATCGACAGGGTAATAAGCGCTTTTTTCATCTCGTTTCTCCTTGTAGAAAGTCGAACCCTCTGTGGATGCGTAGTCGGCTTGTGCATCTTTCTTCGGGCGAGCCGGCTTGCAGAGCGGCTGAGCCAGTTTTTACAAGCCAGGTGCTTTCAGGTGCAAGAAAATTGATATGAAAATTTTCAAAAGTGTTGTTGTTTGATTGAATTTAACTCGCCGGTAGATCGTCCGCTTGCACCCAGGCGACGGCTGATATATAAATTTTCAGTTCTCGACTATCTGAAATGACGTCATGCCGAAGAGTTCGCCGGCGCTGTACGAATCGCCCGTGATGCGCCACATCGCCTTGACCCGGCCCAGCTTGGCGCCCGCGCTGGGCAAGGTGGCGGATTACCTGCTGCGTCACCCGCTCAAATCGGCCACGCTCACCATCGAGGAACTGGCGGTAGAAACCAAGACGTCACCGGCCGCGGTCAACCGGCTGGCCCGGGCGTTGGACTACGGCGGCTATTCCGGGCTCAAAGCGGCCCTGATGGAAACACTGCACGAGCTGGTCTCGCCGGTCGACAAGCTGCGTGTAGAACTGGAGCAGCGGCCATCAGGCGTGTTTGGCTTGCAGGAACAGCTCAAGACGACGGCGGCCAACCTGGCGGCAGCCAGTGATGCCAATCGCGAGACGGTATTTGAAGACACGGTGGCGACCCTGGCCGCTGCCCGGCGCATTTATGCGCTCGGGTTTGGCAACAGTGCCTACCTTGCCGGCTTGGCGGCGGCCACCCTGGTGCCGTTCTGTGCCGATACGATTGCGATCAGTATGGAAGGGGGCAACGAGAATGCGGCCTACCGCTTGGCCGCCATCGGCGAGACCGATGTACTGCTGGCCATTTCACTGCCGCGCTATTCGCTGGATACCGTGCAGCTGGCACGCTTCGCCAAGCAGCGCGGCGCCAAGGTGGTGGCCATTACCGATTCGCCGGTTTCACCGTTGTGCGAGATGGCCGATTACGTGTTGTACGCGCCGGTCGAGCACCCGGTACTGACCAGCTCCAACGGAGCAGCACTGGCGCTGATTGAAGGCCTGGTTGCCGCGGTGATGGCGTGCAACAAGGAAGCGGTGCGTCTCTCGGCCGAGCTGACCGAAAGCGTGTTGTCTTATCTGTATGTGTCCGCGCCTGACAGCCTTAGACCGAAAAAGCGCAAAGCTACCTAGTGCCTCTGGTGCGGTGCTGTTGGGGCGACGCGGAAGAGTGGAAGCCCCCCCTCCGTGGGATAGGGCATGAGGCGTAGCACTCGCAAATACCGTGTACCCAAGGGTGTACTCACAACAAAAACACGAATAGTGAAATGCAGTAAGGGCGAGGTTTTGAGCCAGCGACTCAGTAAACAGATCCAAGAATTTCACGCCGTGTCTGCACCACGTCAAAAGCCCCGTCAGTCGGGGCTTTGTTCATTTCAGGCCATGCCTAGTGCGCCCTAGACCTGGCCGTGGCCGGCGTCACTACTCGGTACCGGCATCATGCGCGGTGTGGGCCAATTCCTTTTCCACCTCTGCCGTCGTACCGACATGGTTGAACAGGGCGTTCAGCAGCACCGCCGACAGCGCCGCCATGGTGATGCCGCTGTGGGTGAACGGGCGGGTCCAGTCCGGCAGGGCGTGGAAGAAATTCGGCGACACCATCGGAATCACCCCCAGCCCCAGGCTGACGGCCACCACTAGCAGGTTGGTGCGGTGCTCGAAGTCAACGCGCTGCAGAATCTTTATGCCGGTGGCCGCCACCATGCCGAACATGCAGATGCCAGCCCCGCCCAACACTGGCTGCGGGATGGATGCCACCACCGCGCCCATTTTCGGGAACAGGCCGAACAGGATCAGGATCACGCCGGAAACGGCCACCGCCCAGCGGCTGCGGATGCCGGTCATGCCCACGAGGCCGACGTTCTGCGAGAACGAGGTGTACGGGAAGGTGTTGAACAGGCCGCCGATGATGGTGCCGAGGCCATCGGTGCGCAGGCCACGTACCAGGCTGGTATGGTCAACCGGCCGATCGCAGATTTCACCGAGCGCCAGAAACATGCCGGTTGATTCCACCAGGGTGACGATCATCACCAGGCAGAACGACACGATCGAACCGATCTCGAACTGCGGCAGGCCGAAGCGGAACGGCAGCACCAGCGCGAACCAGTCGGCTTTGCCTACCACGGTGAAATCCACCAGCCCGAGCAGCACCGCCACCACATAGCCTATGGCCAGGCCAGTCAGCACCGCGATGTTGGCGAGGAAACCGGTGGCCAACTTGTTGATGAGCAAGATGGCCACCAGCACGATCGCGACGATCATCAGGTTCTGCGGCGCACCGAAATCCTTGGCGCCAAAGCCGCCACCGGCCCAGTTCACACCGACCTGCAGCAGGCTAACGCCGATCACCGTGATCACCGTGCCGGTCACCAGCGGCGGGAAGAACCGGATCAGCTTGCCGAACCCCGGTGCGATTAACACCCCGAACACGCCGGAAGCGATCACCGCGCCGTAGATCTGCAGCAGGCCCTGGCCGGAGCTTGCCATCGCGACCATCGGGCCGACCGCGGCGAAGGTCACGCCCATGATCACCGGCAGGCGGATGCCGAACTTCCAGAAGCCGATACATTGAATCAACGTGGCGACGCCGCAAGAGAACAGATCGGCGTTGACCAGAAAGGCCAGTTGCTGCGGCGGCAGTTTCAGCGCGCCGCCCACGATCAGCGGCACCGCGATGGCGCCCGCGTACATCACCAGCACGTGTTGCAGCGAGACCGGCAGCATCCGGCTCCACGGCAGTACTTCATCGACCGAATGGACATTGACAGCATTAGCATTACTCATGCGTCTCTCCTAAGAGTAACGGAGCGAAGATGCAAAGGCCCTATATGCCTGGCCACTCTGCGATCGATTACAGATGCCACTCCAGATTGACGAACGGCGTATTGGTGGACCGCTCGCGTTGCCGAACTTGTTCTTCCAGTATTCATAGCCGACGCCGGCAAAGAAAGTGTCTATCTTGTCGAACGCAAATTGACCGACATTCACCAGCGTTTCCGGGGCGGTTTGGTTGCCGAAGCCGTCCTCACCCTTGGCCGGCACGAAGTGACCGAAATCCTTGAACTTGAACGGCACAGCGCCGAGCTGAACGGCACGCCCCAGCAGGTTCCCACATCCAGGTTAAGCAAAAACTAAGGTCGGATTGGGTGTTTCGCGTGATTGAGCTTGTGCGGTAGGGCCGCCCGCTGCCTCGGGCCTTCGCATGGGGTCGACATGATTAATCGGCCTCCTCCAGCGCTGCATTGAGGCCCGCTGACAGCTCGAGAGTGATTCGGACATCTGACGGCTCGGTGCTGTCTAGCGCCGCTCGGAAGAGACGCAGGCCCTCGGTGGCGATCTGATCCGTTGTGGCCCCGCAGCTGTCCAACAGCGGCACACTCACCACACTAAAGAAGGCGCTACTCACTAGCCAGCTTTCCGTGGTGTCTAGCCATTCAACCTGGATGTCGACCTCGTAGCCATTGGGCTGGTCGGACTTTGGGCGCACAGCAATCGGCCTGATGTTAGCTATCTGCATGGCGATACTTTCTAGCTGTTGTTATGACAGTTGTAGCACCATACCGCCGAGATAGCGACAGAGTTCCGCCGCTCCGCTTGCTGGCACCAAGAACTTGCTTACCAGCCCGGTCACCATGGAACTACCGCTCTCAAGCCAGACACGAAGGTAGTAGCTCGAGAGAGCGCCCGAACGAAAAGCCACCCAAGGTACCCAAAGCAAAAACGCGACGAATAGAAAAAGCTAGGATTGTCGGGGCTTTGAGCCGCCGACTAAGCAAACAGATCCATCACGCCATCCGCCTCGTGCCGGATAGCCTAAAGAAGCCCCGCCTAGGAGCTTTGTTCATTTTGCGTGCCCCCACCGCCCGTTCTGCAGATCGCTTCGGTACAAGCACCTCATCGGGATTCAGGAGCCGGGAATGGGCATACCGACGACAAGCTGATTCGGCTTAGATCGTGGCCGGCTAACGCGTTGAGGGTAAAGTGGGAGGCGATTCATCCATCCATTTTCACGTCAAGAAAGGCGAAACCATGCTCAAACGACTCTTGCTAGCCGCCGTGCTGACGGCTCTCGCCGGATGCTCCTCGACGACCGCCTACGGCGAAGTCGGTGCCTCGGTGGGCAGATCGCAGACCAGCCAATAGCCCCGTCCCGCCAACCCGCTTCGGCGGGTTTCTTGTTGCCGATTTCGGTAACGCAGGCTCCTCACCGCTACGTTGACGCACAGCGTGCCGCGGCCTTCGTAGTCCGTGCAAGCAGCGAGACCACGTCGATCGCTCGTCGCCCGGCTTGAAAAATATTTTCACTACCACTAGTAATTGCTCTAAAAATAAGATAATTTTTTTCAAACACGGCGTAGAACGATCCAATGCTTGAAAAAAATTTTCATACCCAGCCGCTCGACACCACGACCAAGGGACTCGGTGCCGCGCCGTCCGACGCGGAACTGGCCGGCGTCGGCCAGCTCGGCTGGCGCATCCTCAACGAAGACGTCAGCCTGCCGGTGGCGGTGCTGCGCGAGAGCCGGATCGCGCACAACCTCGAGTGGATGCAGACCTTCATCGACCGCTACGGCGTCAAGCTCGCGCCACACGGCAAGACCACGATGAGCCCGGCCTTGTTCGCACGCCAGCTGGAGCACGGCGCCTGGGGTATCACGCTCGCCACCGCGCCGCAGGTACAGGCCGCCTGTGCCTACGGCGTGCGCCGCGTGCTGATGGCCAACCAGCTGGTCGGCAAGGGCAATATGGCGATCATCGCCGGCCTCCAGCGCGACTACGCCGACTTCGAGTTCTGCTGCATCGTCGATTCGGCCGACAACGCCGACGCGCTCGGGGGCTACTTCGCCGAGCGCGGCCAGAAGCTGCGGGTGATGCTCGAATACGGCGTGGCCGGCGGTCGCACCGGCGTGCGCGATCTGGCGCAGGAACAGGCGGTGCTCGCCGCGATCGCGCGCTGGCCGCAGTCGCTGGCGCTGGTCGGCGTCGAGGTGTACGAGGGCGTGCTGAAGGACGAGACGACGATCCGTTCCTTCCTGCAGCATGTGCTGGCGCGCACCCGCGCCATCGTCGCGGCCGGCCGCTTCGCCGAGCCGACCGTGCTGCTGTCCGGCGCCGGCTCGGCCTGGTACGACGTGGTCGCCGACGAGTTCGCCCGCCAGGACGTCGGCGCGCCGCTCGAGGTGATCCTGCGCCCCGGCTGCTACCTGACCCACGACGTCGGCATCTACAAGGAGGCCGAGCAGCGCATCCAGGCGAACAACCCGATCGCGCGCGAGATGCGCCGCAGCCTGCTGCCGGCCTTGCAACTGTGGGCCAACGTGCAGTCGCTGCCCGAGCCGGGTCGCGTGATCATCGCGCTCGGCAAGCGCGACGCGGCGTTCGACGCCGGCTTCCCGATCGCCTCGCTGCACTACCGTCCCGGCCAGTCGGACAAGCCGGCAGCCGCGCCGGCCGACTGGCAGATCACCGCGATGATGGACCAGCACGCATTTATGGCGATTCCGCCCGATGCCGACATCAAGGTCGGCGACATGATCGCCTTCGACATCTCCCACCCCTGCCTGACCTTCGACAAGTGGCGCCAGCTGCTGTTGGTCGACGACGACTACAAGGTGGTCGGCGCGGTGGCGACGTTCTTCTAAGAGCCACGACTCAAGCAGTACAAGCCAATGACCAAGCGCCGCCCGCCATGCCCGGGCGGCCATTCCTACAAAAGAAACAAGGAGAGAGATCCATGACCCCAGTACTGGGCACGCAGCTGCTTGTCTACGCGGTGATCGCGATCATCGCGCTGATCGTGCTGATCGCGCGCTACCGGATCAACCCGTTCATCGTGCTGACCGTGGTGTCGCTGGGCCTGGCGCTCGCGGCGCAGATGCCGGCGAAAGACATCATGGCCGCCTACGAGGCCGGCGTCGGCAAGACGCTCGGCCATATCGCGCTGGTCGTCGCGCTGGGCACCATGCTCGGCAAGATGATGGCCGAATCGGGCGGCGCCGAGCAGATCGCCCGCACGCTGATCGACCGCTTCGGCGAGAAGAACGCGCACTGGGCGATGGTCTGCATCGCCTTCCTGTGCGGCCTGCCGCTGTTCTTCGAGGTCGGCTTCGTGCTGTTGGTGCCGATCGCGTTCACCGTTGCCAAGCGCGCCGGCGTGTCGATCCTGATGGTCGGCCTGCCTATGGTGGCCGGCCTGTCGGTGGTGCACGGCCTGGTGCCGCCGCATCCGGCGGCGATGCTGGCGGTAGGCGAATACGGCGCGCAGGTTGGCCGAACCATCTTCTACGCGGTCGTGGTCGGCGTGCCGACCGCGGCGATCGCCGGGCCGATCTTCGCCAAGCTGATCGTGCCGCGCATCCAGCTGCCCGAGGTCAACCCGATCGCCGCCCAGTTCACCGACCGGCACCTGAACCGTCAGCTGCCGAGCTTCGGCGTCACCATCGCCACCATCCTGCTGCCGGTGTTCCTGATGCTGATCGGCGGTTGGGCCAATGTGCTCGCGCCGGCCGGCAGTGCGCTGAACAGCTTCCTGTTGTTCATCGGCAATTCGGTCGTCGCGCTGTTGATCGCGACCCTGGTCAGCTTCTGGACGCTCGGTCTCGCGCGCGGTTTCAGCCGCGAGAACATCCTCAAGTTCACCAACGAGTGCCTCGCGCCGACCGCCGGCATCACCCTCTTGGTCGGCGCCGGCGGCGGACTGAACCGGATCCTGATCGAGTCTGGCGTCACCAAGGAGATCATCGCGCTGTCGGCGGCGTTCCAGCTGTCGCCGCTCTTGCTCGGCTGGCTGCTCGCCGCGCTGATGCGCGTCGCCACCGGCTCGGCCACCGTCGCGATGACCACCGCCGCCGGCATCGTCGCGCCGATCGCGCTGGCGACGCACTACCCGCACCCGGAACTCTTGGTGCTCGCGACCGGCGCCGGCTCGCTTATCCTGTCGCACGTGAACGACGGCGGCTTCTGGCTGATCAAGGAGTACTTCAATATGACGGTGACGCAGACCTTCAAGACCTGGACCGTGCTCGAAACGCTGATCTCGGTGGTGGCGTTCGGCCTGACCGCCCTCATCGCCAGCGTGATCTAACCCCCGACAAGGACTCATCGTGGACATCATCTACCAGATCCGGGCGCGCCGTGACCGGCTCAGCCCCACCGAGCTGAAGATCGCCGAGGCTATCCTCGACGACGTCGAGTTTGCCGCCGCCGCCGGCATCGAGCAGTTGGCCGACAAGGCCGGCGTCAGCGCCGCGGCGATGTCGCGCTTCGCCAAGGCGCTCGGCTGCGACGACATCCGCGACCTGCGCCGCCGCCTCGCGCAGGCGAGCACGGTCGGCGCGCGCTTCCTGAAACAAGCCCCCGAGCGCGGCGACTCGGCGTTCTTCAACAACATCGTCGGCGACATCGAGAGCGCGCTGCGCCGCCAGCTGGCCGGCTTCGACGAGGCACAGTTCGCCGCCGCCGCCTCGCTGCTCGAAGGCGCCAAGATGATCTACGCTTTCGGGATGGGCGGCTGTTCGACGATCTTTTCGGCCGAGCTGCAGTACCGGCTGGTGCGGCTCGGCTTCCCGATCGCCGCCTACCACGACCCGGTGATGATGCGGCTGACCGGCGCCACGCTCGGCCCGGAGCACACCGTGGTGGCGTTCTCGGTCACCGGCGTCACCCCGGAGATGCTCGACGCCGCCCGGCTGGTGAAGGGCTACGGCGCGAACCTGGTCGCGATCACCCGCGAGGGCACGCCGCTGGCGGCGCTCGCCGACGTGGTGCTGCCGGTGTTCACCGACGAGACCGACTTCATCTACAAGCCGACCGCCGCCCGCTACGGCATGCTGCTGGCGGTCGATATCCTGGCGACCGAACTGGCGCTGCGCGCGCCCGACACCAGCAAGGAGCTGCTGCGCCGGGTCAAGCTGGCGATGGACGATTACCGCGGCGGCGGAGACCGGCTGCCGCTCGGAGACTGAACCATGAACCATTACGACACGCTGGTCCGCAAGGTGACGGTGCTCGACGGCAGCGGCCGGCCGGGCTTCGTCGCCGACGTCGGCATCCGCGACGCCCGCATCGCGCTGCTCGGCGACGCGGCCGACTCCAGCGCCGACCATGTCATCGACGGCGCCGGCCTCGCGCTCGCTCCGGGCTTCATCGACGTGCACACGCACGACGACACCGTGGTGATCCGCCAGCCCGAGATGCTGCCGAAGCTCACGCAGGGCGTCACCACCGTGGTGGTCGGCAACTGCGGCATCAGCGCGTCGCCGGTGCGACTGCGCGGCGAGCCGCCCGACCCGATGAACCTGCTCGGCCCGGCCGAGGCGTTCGTCTACCCGCGCTTCGCCGACTACCGCGCCGCGGTCGACGCCGCGCGTCCGGCGGTCAACGTCGCCGCGCTGGTCGGCCACACCGCGCTGCGCAGCAACCACCTCGACCGGCTCGACCGCACCGCGACCGAAGCCGAGATCGCCGCGATGCGCGCCGAGCTGGCCGACAGCCTGGCCTCAGGCGCGCTCGGCATGAGCACCGGCCTCGCGTACGCGTCGGCGTTCAACGCCAGCACCGACGAGGTCAAGCAGTTGGCCGAAGAGCTCGACCGACAGGGCGGCGTGTACACCACCCATCTGCGCAGCGAATTCGAACCTATCCTGGAGGCGATGGACGAGGCGTTCAGCATCGGCCGCCACGCCAAGAGCCCGGTGATCGTGTCGCACCTGAAGTGCGCCGGCGCCGGCAACTGGGGGCGCAGCACCGAGGTGCTCGGCGCGCTCGACAAGGCGGCCGAGTCGCACCCGGTCGGCTGCGACTGCTACCCGTACTCGGCCAGCTCGTCGACGCTGGACCTGAAACAGGTCACCGACGACTTCGACATCTTCATCACCTGGTCGGACCCGCACCCCGAGATGGCCGGCCAGACGCTGGCGGCGATCGCCGCGGCGTGGAACGAGTCCTTGCTCGACGCGGCGCAGCGGCTGCAGCCGGCCGGCGCGGTTTACCACTGCATGGACGACGCCGACGTCAACCGCTTCCTCAGCCACCCGCTGACGATGATCGGCTCGGACGGCCTGCCCGAAGACCCGAAGCCGCACCCGCGGCTGTGGGGCGCGTTCCCGCGCGTGCTCGGCCACTACAGCCGCGACGTCGGCCTGTTTCCGATGCACGAGGCGGTACGCAAGATGACCGGCCTGTCGGCGGCGCGCTTCGGCCTCGTCGAACGCGGCGAGATCAAGCCCGGTTACTGGGCGGACCTGGTGCTGTTCGACCCGACGACGGTACGCGACACCGCCCGCTTCGACGACCCGGTGCGACGCGCCGACGGCATCCTGGCGGTCTGGGTCAACGGCGTGCTGTCTTACCGCAACGGCGAGCCGTGCGGCCCGCGCGCCGGCCGCTTCCTCGCGCGCGACACCGATCTGCGCGCAAGTTTTCCCTCATCAAATAGATAAAAGGAATCTCCCCCATGAGCGATCTGAAACGATACGGCGTCGAAGGCGGCAGCGGCACCGGCGGCCAGCACCTGCCGTTCGCCCGCGCGGTCGAGGCCGACGGCTGGCTGTACGTGTCCGGCCAGACCCCGATGGTCAACGGCGAGGTGATCGACGGCGGCATCGTCGCGCAGTCGCACCAGACCATCCAGAACGTGCTCGCGATCCTGAACGAAGCCGGCTACGGCCCGGAGCACGTGGTGCGCTGCGGCGTATGGCTGGACGACGCGCGCGACTTCATGTCGTTCAACCGGGTGTTCAAGGAATACTTCGGCGCCAACCCGCCGGCGCGCGCCTGCGTGCAGTCGAGCATGGTGATCGACTGCAAGGTGGAAGTGGACTGCGTCGCCTACAAGAAGCCGGCCAAATAATCGTTACCGGTACAGCTTGGCCGAAGCGTATCGGTTCGGCCAACGTCCTGATCAAAGCATGAAGAGAAACAAATGCAGATAGCGTGCCTCGGCGAATGCATGATCGAACTGAGCGGCCAGCCGCTAGAGCGCCGTTTCGGCGGCGATACCCTGAACACCGCGCTGTACCTGGCCCGGCTGCTGCAAGGCCGCGCCGGCCGCGTTCACTACCTGACCGCGCTCGGCACCGATAAGCTCAGCGACGAGCTCATCACCGCCTGGCAGGCCGAGGGCATCGCCACCGGCCGGGTCGCGCGCCTCGCCGGCCGGCTTCCAGGGCTGTACCTGATCGAGACCGACGCGCAGGGCGAGCGCACCTTCCTCTACTGGCGCGGCGACAGCGCGGCGCGCCACTACTTCGCCGGCGACATCGACTTCGCCGCGCTGTTCGACCGTAGAAACACCGACGCGCTCTACCTGTCGGGCATCTCGCTCGCGCTGTTCCCGCCCAACCGCCGCGACGCGCTGATCACCGCCGTGGCCCAGTTCAAGCACGCCGGCGGCCGCATCTGGTTCGACAACAACTTCCGCCCGGCCTTGTGGTCGGGCGACGAAGCGCGCTATTACCACGAGCGGCTGATCGCGCTGTCCGACATCGCGCTGCTGACGCAGGACGACGAGGTCGCGCTGTACGGCGCGCACGACGCGACGCAGACGCTGCAACGCGCGCGGCAACTCGGTTGCCCGGAGGTGGTGGTGAAACAGGGCAAGGCGCCGTGCCTGATCGGCACGCCGCATTCTGTGGTGGAAGTGGCCCCCGAAGCGGTGGCGACGGTGGTCGACACCTGCGCGGCCGGCGATTCGTTCGCCGCCGGGTATCTGGCGAGCCGCAGCCGGGGCCTGCCGCCTGCCGCCGCCGCGGCCAACGGGCACCGCTTGTCCGGCACGGTGATCCGCTACCCCGGCGCGATCATCCCGGGCGACGCGATGCCAAAACTCGCGCTGTAGATCGGACTCCCTCCTTCAAACGCAACGGCCGCCCCTGGGCGGCCGTTTTGCTGAACGGGACTGTCGTCAGGCTGGATGCTCCAACTGTGCCAGCACCTCGTCGACCAGCGCGTCGACCGGCTGATCGATCCCCACCCGCACCACGCCCTCGTCCGCCTGCGGCACTTCCAGCGTCGCGAGCTGGCTGTCGAGCAGGCTGGCCGGCATGAAGTGGTCGTGGCGCGCCGCCATGCGCACCTCGAGCAGAGCCCGCTCGCCGCGCAGATAGACCAGCGTGAACGGCGCGCCGGCGCGCAGGCGGTCGCGGTACGCGCGCTTCAGCGCCGAACAGCTCAGCACCACCGCCTCGCCCCGTTCGGCCGCGTCGCGCAGCTGGCCGGCGAGCTGATCGAGCCAGCCGGCGCGGTCGTCGTCGTTCAGCGGTGTACCGGCGGCCATCTTCGCGACGTTGGCCGCCGGGTGGAACTCGTCGCCCTCCACGTAGCGCAGGCTCAGCCGTTCGGCCAACGTTCGCCCGACGCTGCTCTTGCCGGCGCCGCACACGCCCATCACCACGATGCTGTTCATGCCGTCCTCCCCGCCGCTTCGCTCAGTAGACGAAACGCTCGCGCAGGTCTTCCAGGTTCAGCTCGGCGAGGATCGCCTCGAGCCGCTCCTGCGCGTTCTTGCGGCGCTGGCCGGTATGGCGGGCGATGATCAGCTCGTTCTTCATCGAGTGCTCCCAGCCGACCAGCTCGGTCACCGTCAGCTGGTAGCCGTGCGCCTCCAGCTGCAGGCAGCGCAGCACGTTAGTGATCTGGCTGCCGAACTCGCGAGTGTGGATCGGGTGGCGCCAGATTTCCGACAGCGGCGTCTTGCCGAAGCTCTGGTTCTTGTGCTTGCGCAGCACCGTGGCCACTTCGGCCTGGCAGCACGGCACCAGCACGATGAAGCGTGCCTGCTTGGCCAGCGCGAACTTGATCGCATCGTCGGTGGCGGTGTTGCAGGCGTGCAGCGCGGTCACCACGTCGATCCGCTCCGGCAGTTCGGGCGCGCTGATCGACTGCTCGACGCTCAGGTTGAGGAAGGACATCCGCTCGAAGCCGAGACGCTGCGCCAACTCGCGGGTGCGGTCGACCAACTCCTGGCGAGTCTCGATGCCGTAGATATGGCCGGCCCCGCGCGCCTTCAGCACCAGGTCGTAGAGGATGAAGCCGAGGTAGGACTTGCCGGCGCCGTGGTCGGCCAGCGTCAAATCGCCCTGCTCGTCGAGCAGCTCGGTGAGCAGCGGCTCGATGAACTGCACCAGGTGGTAGACCTGTTTGAGTTTGCGGCGGCTGTCCTGGTTGAGCTTGCCGTCGCGGGTGAGGATGTGCAGCTCTTTCAGCAGCTCGACCGACTGCTCGGGCTTGATTTCCGGGATGAGGCTCATGAATCGGATTTCCTAATCGTATTGACCTATTTTAGCGCGCTGGATCGACCTGTTCGGCCAACCAGTCGAGCACGCCGAGCGCGGCGGCGCGGCCGCTGGCGAAGCAGGCGGTCAGCAGGTAGCCGCCGGTCGGCGCCTCCCAGTCGAGCATTTCGCCGGCGCAGAACACCCCGGGTAGCGCGCGTAGCATCAACCGCGCGTCGAGCGCCGTAAAGCACACCCCGCCGGCGCTGCTGATCGCCTCGTCGAGCGGCCGCGGCGCGCTCAATCGCACAGGCAGCGCCTTGATCGCGGCGGCGAGCTGCGGCGGATCGGCGAACTGCTCCTTGGTCAGGCACTCGCGCAGCAGCCCGGCCTTGACGCCCTTGATGCCGACCCGGCTCTGCAGGTGGCTGGACAGCGAGCGCGAGCCGCGCGGGTACGCGACCTCGGCGAGCACCCGCTCGGCACTCTTGTCCGGGGACAGGTCCAGCGTCAGCGTGGCGCTGCCGTGCGCGGCGATTTCGTCGCGCAGGCTAGCCGACAAGGCGTACACCAGGCTGCCCTCGACGCCGTAGCCGGACACCACGAATTCGCCGCGACGGCTCAGCACCACGCCGTGCGGGCCGGTCACGCTCGCCACCACCGCCTTCACCGGCTCGCCGGCGAACTTGTCCTTGAAATGCTCGCTCCAGCCCGCCTCGAAGCCGCAGTTGGCCGGCACGAGCGGCGCGACGTCGACGCCGCGTTCGACCAACCTGCTCACCCACGCGCCGTCCGAGCCGAGCTTGGCCCAGCTGCCGCCGCCGAGCGCCAACAGCGTCGTGTCGGCGCTGACGGTCTTGTCACCGTCCGGAGTCGCGAAGCGCAACGCCCCGGCGGCATCCCAGCCCAGCCAACGATGGCGCACGTGGATCGCCACGCCGGCGTCGCGCAGCCGCGCGAGCCAGGCGCGCAGCAGCGGCGCCGCCTTCATCTGGGTCGGGAACACCCGGCCGGAGCTGCCGACGAAGGTGTCGATGCCGAGGCCGTGCACCCAGTCGCGCAGCGCCACGCCGTCGAACGCCGCCAGCAGCGGCTCGAGCTCGGCGCGGCGCGCGCCGTAGCGCACCATGAACGGCTCGAACGGCTCGGAGTGGGTGATGTTCATGCCGCCGACACCGGCGAGCAGGAACTTGCGCCCCACCGACGGCATCGCGTCGTACAGCTCGACGCGTACGCCGTGCGCCACCAGCACCTCGGCGGCCATCAGCCCGGCCGGGCCACCGCCGACGATGGCGACGATGTTCGTCTGCGTGGTCATCGCTGCAGGTCCTGTGTGTCGCTCCGCCTCATGCCGCTTCCTTCCTGTCTGCGCCGGCGTCGTGCCGGGTCCTGAAAAACGAAATGCCGGCCACGCGCAGCGCGACCGGCAAACAGCGGCAATTTTTACAGAAAGCCGGGCAAAACCCAAGCATCGTCGGCCCAAACGGTCTGCGGGCGGCCAGCATCACCACGAAAAACGCCGCTTCCCTCTCAAGGGAAGCGGCGTTTCTTGGCTAAGGCACTATCGGGGCAAGCGGCCGGCTTGCCTAACCGTTCAGTTCTTCGCCCAGATCAGCCGGGCGATCGCCGACGAGTCGAGGTCGCCGTCGCCCTGCTCGATCAGCTCGCGGATCAGCTCGGTCATCCGCTCCGACTCCGGCAGGCTGATGCCGAGCTCGCGTGCGGTGTCGAGCACGATGTTCATGTCCTTCAGGTGCAGCGTCGCCTTGAAGCCGGCCGGGAACGCGTCGTCGATCATCCGCTGGCCATGCACGTCGAGCACCCGGCTCTGCGCAAAGCCGCCCATCAGCGCGGAGCGAACCGCGGCGAGGTCGACGTCGCAGGCGCGCGCCAGCTTCATCACCTCGGCCACTGCCATCACCGTCACGCCGACCGCGATCTGGTTGCACGCCTTGGCTACCGAACCGGCGCCGGAATCGCCGACCAGCGTGACACTCTTGCCCATCGCCTCCAGCGCCGGGCGCAGCGTTTCCAGCGCCGCCGCGTCGCCGCCAACCATGAAGGCCAGCGTCGCGTTGATCGCGCCGATCTCACCACCCGATACCGGGCAATCGAGGAAATTCACCCCCTTTTCGGCCAACTTCGCCGCGATGCGGCGCGCGCCGATCGGCGAGATGGTACTCATGTCGGCGACGACCTGGCCGGCCTTCAGCGCACCGAACACGCCGGCTTCGTCGCTCAGCACCGCTTCCACGTCCGGCGTATCCGGCAGGTTGGTGATCAGCACGTCGACTCGGCCCGTCAGTACGGCCGGACTGTCCGCCCACTGCGCACCGGCGGCCAGCAGCGGTTCAGCCGACTCGCGGCGGCGCGCCCATACCGTCACCTCGTGGCCGGCCTTGAGCAGATTGAGCACGCACGGCTTGCCCATGATGCCAAGCCCGATATAACCGATATTCATTGTCTAGCTCCCCTGGCGTTCCGGCCGACGCCACGCAGACTGGCGTTCGCTTCCGGAAGCGTTGTTGTGAATTCGAATGTGCGTTTAGCCTAATGAAAAGCGGCCGGCTCGGCCAGCGACAGTCGCGACCGAAGCGCGGCGGTACAGCCGCGCGCAAGGGAAGAGTCGGGGTCGGGAAAGTTGGCTCAGCCGGGCAGCGGCGGCCGGCTGTCGCGCCAGTCGTCGATCGTGGTGTCGGCCGCCGCGGCGCCCTGTCGTTCAAGAAAGTGCACGAAGGCCAGCACCTCGGCCACCGCCCGGTACAGCTCCGGCGGGATGTGCTGGTCGAGGTCGACCTGCATCAACAGCGACACCAGCGCCGGCGAATCGTGCACAAACACCCCGGCCTCGCGCGCCCGCGCGATCAGCCTGTCGGCCAGCTCACCGTAGCCCTTCGCCACCACCTGCGGCGCGCGACTGCCCTGCCGGTAACGCAGCGCCACCGCCGAGCGGCGGTCCGACTTATCCGGGCTTGTGCTCATCGTTCACCGTCATCAGGGAAAGGGACAGGCCGGCGGCAGCCAGGCTGGATTGTAGCCGCTCTTGGTGTTCTCGGATCAGCGCGGCGGTATCCGGGTCGTCGGCGTTAAAACGCAACTGCAGCGCGCCGCCGCTCAGGTTCAGATTGGCGTTGATGCCGCCGAGCCTCGGCAGCTGCAAGGCCAGCTGGGTTTGCCAGCCGCGTTCGGCAGCCTCGCCATCCTGCCCGCCGGCCTCGCGCTCGTCCACGCGCTGCTCGGTGATGCTCAGCGCCGCCACCGCGCCCGGCCAGGGTTGCAGCGCCAGCGTCAGCGTATGCTGTTCCAGCGTGTCGAGCTGGCGCTGCACCAGCTGGCCGAGCTCGTTCGCCGCCGCGCGGACATTGTCGCTGGCCGGGCGCAGCGTGCCCGGGGTGTCGGCCGGTTCCGCCTCGACGAACAACGACGGAAAGGAAAACTTCTGCAACGCCAACGGCGAGCTCGGCATCAGCCGCGCCTGCGGCTCGGCGCGCAGCGCCATGAGTGGCAGTTTGCCCTCCAGCCACGCCTTCAGGTGCGACTCGTAGAACAGCCCGCTGCGGCCGATCACGGTCTTCAACGCTTCGGCCAACTGCGCCGGCGCCTCGCCCTCCGCGCTCGCCGCCAGCAGCATCAAGGGCGCGCTGGCGTTACCGGTGGCCGGCTGCATACCCGTTCGCGGCTGTGGATCGCGCGACGCGCTCAATAGCTCGGTCAGGTAGCGCGACGCCGGGCTCAGCGTCACCGCGGTCAGGCCCTTGCCGGGCTGCGCCTCCGGCTCGGCGGCGCCGACCAGCGCGAAGGTCAGCACCGGCGTGGTGCTCGCCACCCGCAGCGTCAGCGTGTCGCTCTTGAGCGAAGCGCGCGCAGGCAGGTCGAGCGTGAACAGGCTGTCCTTGATCACCGCGATGAATCGCTGGCCGTCGAGCCGCTCGGCCACTTGGGCGACCACCTCCTCGCCCGGCTTGAGCGGCGGCAGACGCGCCGGCAGCACGCTCGCCTCGAGCAGCAGGCGGCTTTCGCTCTGCAGGCGCGCGTTCGCCAGCGCCAGGACCGGGGCGAGCGCAGGATTGACGGGATTGATCATTCGGCGGGGCTGTTGCGGTACAACGAGGCGATCAGTTCGGCTTCGCTATGCGAGATGCCGCAGCGCGAGGCGACCTCGCTGGCGGACAGGCCCAGGCGGACCAGGTCGATGGCGTGATTGTAAGGCGAATCGGACGACGACACGGGCACCGGCATCGCGGTCTTGCCGTTGCGCACGGACGTCTGCGCGGTCTTGGCCGACAGCGCATGCACCTGTTCGGATAAGGTATGCAGATCGCGCTGAAGGTTCGAGATCTGGCGCTGCAAGGCGTCCTGTTGGCTAGCGTGCTGGACGCTGCGCAACGTGCGGAACACCCACACGGCCAGCCCGCACGACACCAGCAGGGCCAACCCAACTAGCAACCACAATACTCCGTTCACGCCCGTACCCCTTCTCTTCGCCGTCGCTGACTAGCGGGACGCACCTCTCTCGGCACGACCAGCAGAATCGCGCCCATCGGCACGGCGGTACCGGAGCGCGCTTTTTCACCTATCTCAGTGTAAACCATCACCTTGTCGACGGCGTTAGCGATACGCTGAACCGAGGCGCTGCCAGTTGCGATTGGCTTGCAGGAGCGACTGCTGTTCCGCCTCCAGATCGCGAAACTGCTCATCCAACTGATTCCGGCCCTGTTCAAGCAGTGGAATCAGCGCCTCCAGCCGGGCCGCGCACGCCAGCATCTTGGCCTTCTCTTCCGCCGACGGCGCTTGCCTGCTCAGTTCTGCCAGGCAGGCAGCCTCCAGTTGATGGCGCTCGGCCAGCAGAGCCGGCAGGGCTTCCCAACTCCCGGTCTCGCACACCGGTACCAACTGTTCGGTCAGTACTTGGTAACGGTCGAACAAGGCGGTGCGATCAACCATGCGATGGCACCTCATTGCCCGCCTTGACGTGCTCCTGACGGGCGATCTGCTGCCAGCCTTCGAGCAGCGTCTGCAACAGACCGACTACCTCCTGCAGCTCCTCCTCACGGTTGGTTAGGTGACCATCGGTCACCTTCTGCTTCGCGTAGACGTACAGCTCGTTCAGCGACACCGAGATTTCCCCGCCCTTTTCATAGTTGAGCGTCGCGCGCAGGCCCTCGAGGATGTCACTGACCTTGTTGACCATCTTGCCCTTGAGCGGGACGTTGCTGGTGCGAATCGCCAGCTGCGCCTGCTGCAGCGCCTCGATCGCGCCCTCATACAACAGCACGATCAACTCCAGCGGGGTCGCGCCCAACACCTTGGTTTCGAGCGCATCGCTTTCATAAGCCTTCTGGAACTGCTGCAGCTGTCGATTCATCGCCATTACCATTTACTTATATCCCCAGAGCAGAGCGAACATTGTTAAGCGACGCCTGCATCGTCGCCAGCGACGCGTTCAGTGCCGAATACTGTGCCGTCAATGCCTTCTGACGCTGGTCGAGCTGCGTCTGCATGCCTTGCTGACGGTTGGTCGCGTAGGTTTGCTGACGGGTCAGCGAGGCCTTGCGCGACACCAGCAGGCCATCGTAGCTACCCGGCTGACCGGTGCCGCTGGTTTCCAGGCTGCTAATGTAGTCGACCAGTTTCTGGCCAGGACCATTTTGCAGCATCTTGGTCATGCCAGCCGGATCACTCTGCAGCGCCTTGGCAAACTTGGTCTTATCGAGCGTCAGCTTGCCACCGGCGTCTTGCTTAATACCGATCTGGGTCAGCGGCGAGCCATCCGCCGATGTTGGCGAGCCGTTGGCATTGTACGGAGCGGTCACCTGCGCCAACAAGCCGCTGCGAATCGAGGCCAACATCGAGTCGGCCCCCCAGCTCCCCTTCTTCAAGGAGCCCACATTGTCGATCGCCTTGTTATAGGCATCGACCATGGCCTGTACCTTGGCGGTGATCGCATCGGTATCGGACTGCACATTCACCGCGGCACTACCCAGCTTGTTCAAGGTCAGCGTCAGGCCCGGCATGCCGTCGGTCACCGTGTTGCTCTGGCTCTGCATAGATACGCCGTTCAGCGTATACAGGGCGTTCTGCGCCGCCTGGGTGGTCGAACTGACGCTGGCACCGGGATTGCCGTTCAGTGCGGCGGTCAGGTCCGGATCCAGCGTAAAGGCCCCGGCGGCAGTGCCGGTCTTCTGCCCCATGATCACCAAGTTGTATTTCCCGGTCGGCTGCTTGGTAACAGGGTCCAGCACCGGTGATGCCAATGCGTTGACACCGAGCGCCGAACTATTGATCGCCGAAACCAAGTCATTGAGCGAAGCACCGCCGGTCTTGCCAGACAGGTCAACCGTCTTCCCCGGCAAGACAGTGATTTTCCGGTTCAAGCCCGGGATCACCGCCGCGGGGTCGCTGACGTTCGAGCCAGACAGAGTCGTGGTCTGCGGCGCAGCCAGCTGGTTGACGGTAATCTGGTATTGACCGTTGGGAGTGCTACCGTCCGAGGTGGCACCAACAATGCTGGGATCACTCGAACTGGTCTTGCTGACTTTGAGGAAGTCGACGGCTGTCAGCTTCTGCATCGCACTCTTCAGGCTGTCGAGGTTCGACTGGAACGAGCCCAGATCGGAGATCTGGTTGTTGATCTTGCTCAACTTGGCCTTGACCGCATTGATCGGCCCCTGCTCGGTCGACATCAGCTGCTGTACCAGCGACGTCACATCAATGCCCAGCCCATTGGGGGTAACGTAAGAACTCATGACTTCCTCCGCTCAAAAATAGATGGTGGCCGTCAGGCCTTGTCGCGCACCAGTAGGCCCTGCAGCCGATCGAGAGCTTGTGCCAGCCGCACAGCCTCCTCCGACGGGATTTGGCGAATCACTTCCTTGGTCGAGCGGTCGACGACACGCACCACTCGCTCCTCCGTTTCCTCATCGGTCGTGAATTGCAAGTCACTATTGAACAAGGACACATTGTCATTCAGTTTTTTCAAGCTGTCCTGAATCACTTGTTCATTGGCGGGGTTGCGCTGCTCGCTCCCCAGATTGGAGGCCACTTCGCCCTCGCGAGCGTTCACGACGGGCACGGCCTTGCCGGTGTCGGGCACTGTGGCCAAGGCCTGGTTGCCGGAAAACTGGGGCAACTGCTCGGGGGCCCGTGCCGTGACCGGCTGCACGGCCGGAGTCACTAGCGGCAAGAAATTCGTTTGCATGACCAATATCCTTCAATCAAGCGAAAAAGCCCCGGCACAAACCGGGGCCCCTTGATACGGCTAGCGAGGCTAAGCCCCAGCCAATTAACGCAGCAGGCTCAGTGCGCCCTGCGGCAGCTGGTTGGCCTGCGACAGCATCGCGGTGCCGGCTTGCTGGATGATCTGGTTACGGGTCAGCGTAGCCGATTCAGCCGCGAAGTCGGTGTCCATGATGCGGCTCTTCGAAGCCGACATGTTTTCCGAGTAGACCTGCAGGTTGCTTACCACCGCCGAGAAGCGGTTCTGCACCGCGCCCAGCGTAGCGCGCGCATCGGTGAGGGTCTTGATCAAGGCGTCAGCGTTGGTCAGGAAGGTCTGCGCGTTGGTCTGGCTGGTCAGATCGATGGTGCCAGCCGCGCCAGCGCCGGTCCAAGCGCTCAGGTTGGCAGACGTAATGGTGATTCGGTCGGACGCCGTGGCGGCACCCGCGCCAACCTGGAAGGTGATGCCGGAACCGGCGGCGGTATCGAACAGGGCGGTACCGTTGAACGTGGCGGCGTTGATCACGCGGGAGTTTTCAGCGGTCAGCTGGTCCACTTCTTTCTGGATCTGCGCACGATCGCTGGTTTGCAGCGTGCCGTTAGCCGACTGCACGGCCAGTTCGCGGATACGCGACATGTTGTCGTTCAGCTGCGACAGCGCACCTTCGGCGGTCTGCGCCAGCGAGATGCCATCGTTCGCGTTGCGCACGGCCTGGTTGGAACCGCGGATCTGATTGTTCATGCCGGTGGCGATCGCCAGACCGGCCGCGTCGTCCTTGGCGCTGTTGACGCGCAGGCCGGAAGACAGGCGTTGCAGCGAGGTCTGCAGCGCACTGCCCGAGGTGTTCAGGTTACGCTGGGCGTTCAGCGAGGCGATATTGGTATTAACGACGAACATGGGAAGGACTCCTAATGTCGGTATTCATTGACGGGTGTCGTTGCGCGGCAACGAAACCGTCACCGCTCTCCCAGACTATCGGCGTACCCGACAGCGACTTTAGCGAACGGCGTGAAATTTTTTTCTCCGTTATGCCAAACGGCAGGCAGCTAGAATCGCTCATTAAAGTTAGAAGCAATAATCCCGCTCAGCGCACTGTCACCATCAGCACAAGGAACACGGCAAGACAGGAATACAACACAGGGAAGGTTTTAGCTTCGCTGAAACTCTGCGGCCTCGTCTTGATAGCGACTCTTTAAAGTTTTCGCAGAGGAGGCAGATAGATATTCTATCTGCTTGGCGCTTCGGCCAACCTGAACAAGGACCTCCCATGCCCACCACTGCTCCGGCTGACAGCCAGACGGATTCGCTCATCGCGCACGCACGCGCGCACTTCGACAACTGGCGCTATCAGGAGTGCCTAGACACGCTAGAGGGGGCCGGCGAACCCCACAGCGTCAAGGCACTGGCGCTCAAAGGGCAGGCACTCGCCCAGCTCGGCCAGGACAAGGCGGCATTCGAGGCCGCCAACGCGGCACTCGTTCTCGAACCCGATAGTGAAACGCTAGCGCTAATCATCCATCTACTGCTGAACGCTGGCGAGTACGAGCGCGCGCTGCGCCATCTGAAATTGCAGGCCAGGCTCGAAGGCACATCGTCGTCGCTCAACACCTTGATCTGGGAAAAGACGCTGAAGGCCCGGCTGTGCGACTGGTCGGATTACGCAAAACTCGACGACCATCTCGTGCGCATGCTCGCCGATGGCCACGCCTGCCAATATCCGTTTCATATCCTCAACCTGCCGGGCCCTGCCTCGATCCAGCTGGTGAACAACGTACGCGCCGCTCATATAGGCTTCAGCCGCTATTACGACGACGCGTTTCCCATCCGGCAATTCGACGCGATGCCGAAGCGTCCGCGCATCGGCTACCTGAGCAACGACTTCTACAATCACGCCACCTCGTTCCTGTTTTCCGGCGTGCTCGAGGCGCACGACCGATCACAATTCGAGATTGTCGGCATCACCTGGGGCTGCGCCAACCGTAGTAGCGACGAGTTCAAGCAGCGAACCTTTGCCCAGTTCGACGAGACGATAGACATCGACAACCTGTCTAATATCGAGGCCGCGCGGCGGATCCACGAAGCAGGCATCGACATTCTGGTCGATATGAAGGGATATACCCGTGACAACCGGGTCGATATCCTGGCGTTCCGCCCGGCGCCGATCCAGGTCAACTACCTGGGCTTCCCGGGCACGATGGGCACGCCGTTCCACGACTACATCGTCGCCGACCCGTTCCTGATCCCGGAAGAACAGCGTCACTTCTACACCGAATTCATCGCCTACCTGCCCGACAGCTACCAACCTAACGACAGTCGCCGACCAGTTAGCCCGCGACAAACTAGCCGTGCCGACCATGGCTTGGCCGATGACAGCTTCGTATTCTGCTCGTTCAACCAGAGCTATAAGCTGCATCCGGAACTGTTCGCGCTCTGGTGCGAGATCCTCAAAGCCGTACCGGACAGCCGATTGTGGTTGTGGGTCGACACCATCGAGGCGCGTCACAACCTGCTGCGCGAGGCCGAAGCACGCGGCGTCGATCCGCGACGCCTGGTGTTTGCCGATGCCAAGGCCAACGACGTTCACCTCGAGCGGCTGCGTCACGCCGACCTGTTCCTCGACACCTTCCCGATCAACGCCCATACCACCGCCAGCGACGCGCTGTTCGCCGGCGTGCCGGTACTGACCTGCGCCGGTGAAACCTTTGCGTCGCGGGTGGCGGGCAGCCTGCTCTCCGCCATCCCCGCCACCGATCTGATCTGCAGCGACTTCGACGAATATTTCCAGAAGGCGGTACTGTATGCTAGCGACCGCGAAGCGGCCGCACAGACCAAGGCACAACTGAGCGAGATCATTAAAACGACCCCGCTGTACCACACCGAAAACTACACAAGACACCTCGAGAGTGCGTATCACACCATGATTCAGAACCACATCCAGGGTAGTCATCAAGACTTTTTTGTCCCCCGTCATGATCGGGGCTGAGCAACCGAGCAAGGGCTCTCGAGCGTAGCCCCTTTCGGCAGCCAGCGGCTACACGGCAAAGAACCGGCTCTTTGCCGGCCGCGCAACAATAAATTGGACGCTAAATGAAGGCAGTCATTCTTGCGGGTGGACTGGGTACCCGTATCAGCGAAGAGTCCCACCTTCGCCCGAAACCGATGATAGAAATCGGCGGGCGGCCGATCCTCTGGCACATCATGAAGATTTATTCCCATCATGGCGTGAACGACTTCGTCATCTGCCTGGGTTACAAGGGCTACATGATCAAGGAATACTTCGCGAACTATTTCCTGCATATGTCGGACGTCACCTTCGACATGAAGGAAAACGCGATGACGGTGCACCAGAAGCATGCCGAACCGTGGCGTGTGACCCTGGTCGACACCGGCGAGCACGCCATGACCGGCGGCCGCCTGAAACGCGTCCGTGACTATCTGGACGACGATGAACCGTTCTGCTTCACCTACGGTGACGGCGTCGCCGACATCGACATCGGCGCCGAAATTGCCTTCCACCGCGAGCACAAGCGATTGGCCACCGTGGCGGCGGTACAGCCGCCGGGGCGCTACGGTGCGTTGCGCCGCGACGGCAACAGCGTGGTCGGTTTCCAGGAGAAACCGCCCGGCGACGATGGCGCGTGGATCAACGGCGGCTTCTTCGTGCTGTCCCCGTCGGTGATCGACTACATCGAGGCCGACGACACCCCCTGGGAAGGCGCTCCGCTGGAGACGCTGGCGGCCAAGGGCCAGTTGCAGTCCTACGAACACCACGGCTTCTGGCAGCCGATGGACACCCTGCGCGACAAGACCTATCTGGAATCGCTGTGGCAATCGGGCAAGGCGCCGTGGAAACTATGGTGAGTCCGAATCCGGCGATCTGGGCGGGGCGACGCGTCTTTGTCACCGGCCACACCGGCTTCAAGGGCGGCTGGCTTGCGCTGTGGCTGCACAGTCTGGGCGCCGAGGTAGTCGGCTATGCGCTGCCGCCGACGAGCTCCCCCGACCTGTTCACCCTGGCCGGCGTGGTGGACACGCTGAGCGGCCAGCATCTGGCCGACCTGCGCGATGCCGAACGCCTGACGCAGGCGCTCCGCCAGGCCGAACCCGAGGTGGTCCTACACCTGGCCGCGCAGCCCTTGGTGCGCGCCTCGTACCGCGACCCGGTCGACACCTTCGCGACCAACGTGATGGGCACCGTCAACCTGCTGGAAGCGGTCCGCCAGTGCGCCAGCGTGAAAGCCGTGGTCATCGTGACGACCGACAAATGCTACGAGAACCAGGAATGGGCGTGGGGCTACCGGGAAAACGACCCGCTGGGCGGCCATGACCCGTACAGCGCGTCCAAGGCCTGCACCGAGATCGTCGCGGCCAGCTACCGTCGGGCCTTCTTCCAGCATGGCCCACTGTTGGCGACCGCCCGCGCCGGCAATGTGATCGGCGGTGGCGACTGGTCGGAAGACCGGCTCGTGCCGGATGCGGTGCGCGCCGTGGGCAAGCACGAGCCGCTAGTCATCCGCTCGCCGCACGCCACCCGGCCTTGGCAACATGTACTGGAGCCGCTCAACGGCTATCTGGTGTTGGCCGAACGGCTGCTCGCCGGCGATACCGCTTGTGCCGGCGCCTGGAACTTCGGCCCGGACAGCAGCGCCAACCTGAGCGTCGCCAAGCTACTCGACGGCCTACAGCGCTACTGGCCGCAGCTGAACTGGCGCCTCGACGACAACGCCAGCCAGGCACCGCACGAGGCCAATCTGCTGTACCTCGACTCCAGCCTGGCCCGTCAGCGACTGGGCTGGCAACCGGTGTGGTCGCTGGAAGAGACGCTGGAACAGACCGCCAGCTGGTACCAGCAGGTCACGGCCGAACCGAGCATGGCGCGCCGGTACTGCGAACGCCAGATCCAGCGCTTTAGTGCGGCCGCCCGTGGAGAGCAGCGATGAGCCGCTTTACCACTTCCCGCACCCCGCTTTCAGGACTGGTCGAGGTAACTCGCCAAGTGCTGCCGGATCATCGCGGCGCGTTCTCCCGGCTGTTCTGTGCCGAAGAACTGCACCCACATGGCTTCGATGGCCCGGTTGCCCAGATCAACCATTCGTATACCCGACATCGCGGTACCGTGCGCGGCATGCACTATCAGCGCGCACCGTTCGCCGAGATCAAGCTGGTGAATTGCGTCCGTGGCCGGGTACTGGATATCGCGGTCGATCTGCGGCGCGACTCGCCGACCTTCCTGCGCTGGCATGCCGTCGAGCTGTCGGCCGAACGGCACAACGCCCTGCTGATCCCGCCGGGCTTCGCGCATGGCTTCCAGACGCTGGAAGACGACTGCGAGCTAATCTACCTGCACTCCCAGCCGTATCAGGCCGATGCGGAAGGCGGCATCAACCCGACGGATAGCCGGCTGGCGATAGCCTGGCCGCTGCCTGTCAGCGAATGCTCCGAGCGCGACCGTAACCATCCCCCTCTGACGACTTCTTTTTCGGGGCTAGCCCTATGAACTGCCGCCACTGCGGAACTGAGCTGACACTGCCGTTGATCGACCTGGGCACCGCACCGCCGTCCAACTCCTACCTTGCCAAGGAAGACCTGGGCAAACTGGAAAAGACCCATCCGCTGCGCGTATTGGTCTGCGAACAGTGCTGGCTGGTGCAAACCGAAGACCACGCCCGCCCGGAAGACTTCTTCTCGTCCGACTACGCCTACTTCAGCGCATTCTCGAGCAGCTGGCTGCGCCACGCCCAGCAGTACGTGAACGAAATGAACGAATGGCTTGAGCTGGGCCCGCACAGCCAGGTGGTCGAAATCGCGGCCAACGACGGCTATCTGCTGCAATACGTGCGCGAGCGCGGCATCCCGTGCTACGGCGTCGAGCCGACCGCCAGCACCGCCGCGGCGGCGCGCGGCCGTGGCATCGAGATCATCGAAGAATTCTTCGGGGTGGCGCTGGCCGAGCAACTGGCGACCGCCGGCCGCCAGGCCGACCTGGTCGCCGCCAACAATGTGCTGGCGCACGTGCCCGACATCAACGACTTCGTGCAGGGCTTCGCCCGCCTGCTCAAGCCGCACGGTGTCGCCACCTTCGAGTTTCCCTACCTGCGCCACCTGATCGACGACCAGCAGTTCGACACCATCTATCACGAGCATTTTTCGTACCTGTCGCTGTCGGCGGTATACACCATCTTCGCGGCGAACGGTCTACAGGTGTTCGATGCCGCCCACTTGCCGACCCATGGCGGCAGCCTGCGGGTGTTCGCCCAGCGCGCCGACACCGGTACACGGCCGGTTCGGCCAACGGTTGCCGAACTGATCCATGCCGAAGCGGCCGGCGGCCTGCAGGGCCCCGGCTATTACCTCGAGCTGCAGCAGCAGGCCGAACGGATCCGCGACGAGCTGGTGAGTTGGCTGACCTCCTGCCGCGAGCAGGGACTACGGGTGGCCGCCTACGGCGCCGCCGCCAAGGGCAATACCCTGCTGAACTTTGCCGGCATCACCCCCGAACTGATCGCCTATGTGGCAGACGGCAACCCGGCCAAACAGGGCAAGCTGCTGCCGGGCAGCCATATCCCGATCGTGTCCGAGGCCGAGCTGCGCGCCGATCGACCGGATGTCGTGCTATTGCTGCCCTGGAACCTGAAGACCGAGCTGACCGAGCAACTGGCCTATGTGCGCAGCTGGGGCGGCCGGCTCGCCGTCGCGGTACCGAAGGTGGAGCTGCTATGAGCGCGCCACGAATTTTCTATACCAAGCCGTCGATCACCGAGCGCGAGGTCGAGTACGCCACCGACGCCGCACGAAACGGCTGGGGCGACCGTTGCTACGCCTACATCGAGCGCTTCGAGCAACTGTTCGCCAGCCATATCCAGGCGCCGTACTGCATCGCCACCTCCAGCTGCACCGGCGCGATGCACATGGGCCTGGCGGCGCTGGGCATCGGCGTGGGCGACGAGGTGATACTCGCCGACACCAACTGGATCGCCACCGCGGCGCCGATCAAGCACCTGGGCGCCACCCCGGTGTTCGTCGACATCCTGGCGGACAGCTGGTGCCTCGACCCCGAGCGGGTCGAGGCAGCGATCACCCCGAAGACCCGCGCGATCATCGCCACCCATCTGTACGGCAATCTGTGCGACATGGATGCGCTGCTGGCGATCGGCGAGCGTCACGGCATCCCGGTGATCGAGGACGCCGCCGAGGCGATCGGCTCGAGCTGGCGCGGCAAGCCGGCCGGCTCGCTGGGACGCTTCGGCACCTTCTCGTTCCACGGCACCAAGACGCTGACCACCGGCGAAGGCGGCATGTTCGTCACGCATGACCGCGAGCTCTACCAGCGCGTGCTGGCGCTGAGCAACCACGGCCGCACCCCGGGCGGCAAGCAATTCTGGCCGGAGTTCATCGGTTTCAAGTACAAGATGTCGAATATCCAGGCGGCGATCGGTTGCGCGCAGTTGGAACGGATCGATGCCTTGATCGCCCGCAAGCGTGAGATCTTCGCCTCTTATCGTAAGCGTTTGACACCTCTGCCGGAGCTGATGCTCAACCCTGAGCCGCAACATGCGCGCAATGGCTGCTGGATGCCAACCATCGTGTTCGACACCACGCTTGGACTGAAACGCGAGGCGCTGCTACAAGCCTTCTCCCGCCATGAAGTGGATGCGCGGGTATTTTTCTACCCATTGAGCCAGACCGAGCTGTTTGGCCAAGCACCAGGCATTACGCCTAACAGCTACGACATTGCCGAGCGCGCGATCAACCTGCCGTCCTACCACGACATGAGCCAGGCAGACATCGACACGGTGTGTGATGTGGTGATCGACATCGTCCAGAGCGCCGCAACCGGAGCTGCGTCATGAGCCGCCTGCTGAGCCCAAGCCAGGTCGAGGCCTTTCGCGACGACGGCATCCTGGTGTTGCCGAGCTTCTACCCGGCCGCTCAACTGGAGCCGATCCAGCGTGCGATCTACGACATCATCGGGCTGGTGATCGACAAGTACCGACTGGATATTCCGCGCGCACCGTTTGCTTCGGCCAACTTCGACGACGGCTATCAGGCCCTGATCCGCTGCAATCGCCGCTACGGCGGCGAGGTGTACGACGCGGTCAAGCAGATCCCGGCGTTTATCCGGCTCCTGGCCGATCCGCGCCATGAAACGCTGTTCGCCGAGCTGCGCGACGACGCCCAGCCGGCGATCGCAGCGGGTGGCTACGGCATCCGCATCGACAATCCGTTCGAGGACAAATTCCGCGCCAACTGGCATCAGGAATACCCGGCGCAGCTGCGCAGTCTGGACGGTCTGGTGTTCTGGAGCCCGCTGGTGCCGATCACGCCGGAACTGGGCCCGGTGGTGTTCTGCCCGGGCTCGCACCGTGAGGGACCGTTGGCGGTACGCGCCAGCGACCCCAGCAATCCGGAGAAGTCCGGCGCCTATGCGCTGGTGCTCGATAACGAGGCCGCATACACCTCGCGCTACCCGCAAATCGCCCCGCTGACCCAGCCCGGCGACCTGGTCATCGTCGACTTCCTGGTACTGCACGCCTCGGGCTTTAACCAGGGCCAGCGCTCGCGCTGGTCGATGCAGTTTCGCTATTTCAATTACCGGGAGCCGACCGGTCGCCGCCATGGCTGGAAAGGCTCCTATGCCAGCGGCGTGGACTTCCGGACCGTCCATCCCGAGCTTTGCGTGAAAGACTAATATGGACTCGTTGCAGTGCAATGTTTGCCAGGCCCCGCTGGCGGGCGCTGTGTACACCTCGCTCCCGGATCAGGCGCTGTCCTCGCTGAACCGCAACCTGGATGGCCAGCTCAAGGTGTTCTCGTGCACCCAGTGCGGCCACGTCCAGACCAGCGAGCTGTACAACAGCCAGAGCTACTACGACAACGACTACCACATCCTGACCGGCAGCGAGGACGAGGATCAGATCTACAGCGTCACGCCCGGCCAGCCACCGCTGTTCCGTACTCAGCATCAGGTCAACCTGCTGCTAGCCAAGCTCGACCTGCAAGAAGGCGCGCGCCTGCTCGACTACGGTTGCGCCAAGAGTTCGACGATGCGTGCGCTGCAAGAGCAGCGCCCCGACCTCGCGATTCACCTGTTCGACGTCAGCGACCGCTACCAGGCGTTCTGGGCGAAGTTTCTCACCAAGGAGCGCTGCGCAACCTACGAGCTCCCGCGGCAATGGGCCGGCACCTTCGACGTCATCACCTCGTTCTTTTCGCTGGAACATATCCAGGAGCTGGCCGACACCCTGCAGAAGATGCGCCGGCTGCTGCGCGAGCAGGGCCGGCTCTACGCCATCGTGCCGAATGTGTTCACCAATATCGGCGACTTCCTGGTCGCGGATCACGTCAACCACTTCAGCCACACCTCGATAGAGCAGCTGCTCGCGCTGCACGGCTTCGAGCTGATCGAGCTGGATGAGCACAGCCACCGCGGCGCCTTCGTGATCGTGGCCAAGGCAGCCGCGGCCCCCCTCGCCCAACGGCCAAGCCCGGCCGAGGTCGACCGTGTCCGCGCCGCCACCGAGACCATCAGCCGCTTCTGGCGCAACGCCGAGACCGACCTGCGCCGCTTCGAAGCCGCCCACGCCGAGCACACCGCCGCGATCTATGGCGCGGGATTCTACGGCAGCTACATCGCCAGCCGCCTGGCGCAGCCGGAAAGGGTCCAGGCCTTCGTCGATCAGAACCCGTACCTGCAGGGCACCGTGCTGGTGGAGAAGCCGGTCGTCGCGCTCGATCGCCTCCCTGACGGCATCCGGGCGATCTACCTCGCGGTCAACCCGGCCAGCGCCGCGGCGGTCAAGGCGGACATCGAGCAGAAATTCCCCAACCGCTTCAGCTTCTTCCAGTTTCAGCCATGATCCGCACCGAAACCGTCGTGTTGCGCGCCTGGCAGGACAGCGATATCCCCGCGCTGCAGGTGCTACGCAACGATATTTCGTTGCAGCAGGCGTTGATGAGCATTCCGCGCCCCAACTCGCCTGGAGCGGTGCGCGACTGGCTGAACCGGAAAACGCAATCGGCCGATTCAGTGTTCTTCGTCCTGGCCGATAAAGACTCGGACGCCGTGCTCGGCTATGCGCAGCTCGCTAAGCTCGACACGGTGCATCGGCATGCGGCGCTGGGGATCTGCCTGTCGCCCGCGCAGCATGGCGCTGGCGTCGCCGCCGAGGCCTGCCGGGGGCTGTTTGCCTATGCCCTGCATACGTTGGGGCTGCGCAAGATCGTGCTGGAGGTGCTGGCCGGCAATGGCCGGGCCATCCGGTTCTACCAAAAAATCGGCTTTGCCGAAGTGGGCCGCTGGAAGGACCACTTCCTGCAGGATCAACACTGGCACGACGTGCTGCTGATGGAAAAAGTACTGGTCCCATGAACGTCATCATCTCCCAGCCCATGCTGTTTCCGTGGGTCGGACTGCTCGAGCAGATCAGTCTGGCGGACGTGTTCGTCAACTACGCCGATGTGCAGTTTTCCAAAGGCAGCTTCACCAACCGGGTGCAGATCAAGGACGCGACCGGTTCGCGCTGGCTGACCGTGCCGTTGGAGCGTTTTCATCTCGGCGACGATATCGACCGGGTACGGCCCAAGCCGCGGGCGTCATGGCAAGACAGTCACTTGAGTCTGCTGGCGAGCGCCTATCAGGATGCGCCGTATAGGCAGGACATGCTGAGTCTTGTCGAGCAGGTATACGCCACGCCGCATCAGAACATCGGCGAACTGGCGCTGGCCTCGATGCTGGCGGTATGTGACTACCTGGAAATCCCGTTGCGCAACAAGTTGGCCGATTCGCGTGATCTGGACATCGGCGGCAGCAGCAGCGAACGGGTCCTGGCGATCGTGATGGCGTTACACGGCAAGAAATACATCACCGGCCACGGCGCCCGCCGCTACCTAGCCCATGAACTGTTCGAAGCCAACGGCGTCGCCGTGAAATACATGAATTACGCCATGCAGCCCTATCCGCAGCAGCATGGCGCGTTTACCCCCTATGTCAGCAGCCTCGATCTGATCGCCAATACGGGCGTGTCAGGCAGGCGCTTTATTAAACCAAGCACCGTAGATTGGCGAGAGTTTGCACATGAGTGAAATCCAGAAATTCCAAGCTGAAGTAGCCGAAAACATTCAGTCGCTTGGACAGGACAAAGATTTGCAGGCGCTGTCGCGGGTTTGGTTGCGTGAAATCACCCCGCACAAATACCCTTACAACTTCACCTGGATGGGCCGCCCGATCATCCAGTGCCCGCAAGACATCGTGGCGATGCAGGAACTGATCTGGAACATCAAGCCGGACCTGATCATCGAAACCGGCATCGCCCACGGCGGTTCGCTGATCTTCTCCGCCTCGATGCTGGAACTGCTCGCGGTATCGGGCCATGGAGACGGTCAGGTACTGGGCATCGACATCGACATCCGCGCCCACAACCGCGAGGCGATCACCAACCACCCGATGAGCCGGCGCATCACCATGCTGGAGGGCTCCAGCATCGACGAGAACATCATCAAGCAGGTCAAAGAATTTGCCGCCGGCAAACAACGCGTGCTGGTGGTGCTCGATTCGAACCATACCCACGAACACGTGTTGGCCGAACTGAACGCCTACGCCAACCTGACCAGCGTCGGCAGCTACTGCGTGGTGTTCGACACCCTGATCGAGGACATGCCGAACTCGTTCTTCGACAACCGGCCGTGGGGCGTCGGCGACAACCCGAAGACCGCCGTGCACGAGTTCCTGGCACAGCACCCGGAGTTCGTCATCGACCGCGACATCCAGCACAAGCTGCTGATTACCGTTGCCCCTGACGGCTATCTGAAGCGTATCGCCTAACCACCGGGAGCGAAGCCTTGTCAACCCAAGAGCATAAAGACATCGTTCTTAGCATTTGCATCCCCACCTTCAACCGCGCCCGCTATCTCGAGAGCCTGCTCGGTGAGGTCGTCGCCAACATCCAGAAACTCGAATTCAGTTATGAGATTCTGATCGGCGACAACTGCTCGGAAGACGCCACATCACAGATTGTCGAGCGCTTCAGCAGCCAGTTGAACATCCGGTATTTTCGCCGCCTGAGCAATATCGGCAGCGGCGAGAACCTCAACCAGCTCTATCGCAGCGCCAAGGGCCGCTACTGCCTGTATCTGGCCGACGACGACCTGCCGATCCTCGACGAGGTCAGCAACAATATCGCGACGCTCGATGCCAATCCCGGCGTAGGGGTGATCTTTGCCCCGTGGGCCATCCACGACAAGCCCAGCGGGGAGGACGTCAGCCAGTTCTATACGCTGGACGGCGACTACCTGATCGAGACGCGTGACTACTCGAAGCTGTTGGCCCTCTTGGTGACGCGGCACATCTTCCCCGAGATCTATATGGCTCGGCGCGAAGTGCTGACCTCGCTGTACTTCACGCCGAATAAATACGCGTTCTGGGCCTTCGTGCATATTGCCGAGATGCTCGGTCGCTATTCCGTCTATTTCAGCGCCAAGCCGTTTTATCGCTCGGTTTCACGCTACTTCGAGGATGAGACGCGCACCCAGGCGGGCATGGAAGAAGTCAAAGACGCCTGGGATCGCTACCGCGGGGGGCTGGAATACCTGTTCGGCAAGTTCGCCGGTGACCTGTCGACCGAAGAGAAGGCTGAATGGCAGGGAGCCATCGACCAGTTCATCCTGCTGCGCATGAGCGTCGCGCTGCGGATCAGAACCCAGGAGGGGAAGGACTGGATCGACAATTACTTCATCGCCAACCGGATCAAGTGCCTGGGTGGGGAACAGCACCTGCCGGCACCGTATGATTTTTATCGGGTCAACGCCGCGTTCGAACACTTTGCGACGCTGACACCGTTTCTGCCGCAACAGGCTAAACGGGCGTATCTGCAGAGTGCACCGCCGAAGTTCTTCAACTACGCGCAGCAGTTCGACAGCACCGAGTTTCTGGTGCTTGAAAGCGAGCACGCGGACATCCCGGAGAACACCCTGGTGCTAAGCCAGGAGAACAGCCGTCCGCTGGCGCATCGAGCGCTGCCCGGGATGATCTGCCTGTCGGAAGGCGAACTGCTGGCGCAATTCCCCTAGGCCTTGCCGATCCCGGCCGGGAGAGCCAGCTGCGACGCATCTCGCGCAGCAGCCGGCGCTCCCGGCTTTTTCGCGTCAAAACAGCGCGCCAAACAACTTGCTGACCCGCTCCATCGCCGTGCTGGCATGTTCGGGGTCGAACGCCTCGGCGCTGCCGTTGCCCTCGCCGATCCGCTTGCCCGCGGCCCAGCCGGTCACCCCGCACAGATGCGCGTACGGAATGCCCAGCTCACGCGCCAGCGCCGCCTCCGGCATGCCGGTCATGCCGACGATGTCGGCGCCGTCGCGTTCAACCCGGGCGATCTCGGCTGCCGTGGAAAGTCGCGGCCCCTGGCTGCACGCGTACACGCCGCCGTCCACCACGTCGACCCCGGCGGTCTCGGCCGCGTCGAGCAGGCGCCGGCGCAACGCCGCGTCGTACGGCTCGCTGAAGTCGGCGTGCGTCACCGGCCGGCCGGCGCCTTCGAAGTAGGTCTGCTTGCGCCCCCAGGTGTAATCGATGATGTCGTTCGGCACCACCAGCATGCCCGGTACCATGTCCGGACGGATGCCGGCGACGGCGCCGATCGCCAGCACGCCGCGGATCCCCTGTTCCTGCAGCGCCCACAGGTTGGCACGATAGTTTATTTCGTGCGGCGCCAACGAATGGCCGTAGCCGTGGCGGGCGATGAACACCACGCTCTGGCTGCCGATACGACCGAAGGTCAGCGCGCAGGACGGGTCGCCGTACGGGGTGCGCACGACGCGGCGGTGTTCGACGTCGAGTTCGGGCAGGCGGGCCAGGCCGCTGCCGCCGATAATGGCCAGCATGATGCTCTCCTTATTGACGCCGCCAACAACCCCCTCCTGGCGTTGTTGCACTGCCTTGCCGTACTGCTTGTACTGTCTGGGCAGCGCGCCTAGCCAGGATCGCTGTGCTGGGCTTTGTTAGCGGCTCTTATTCTGTCTTGCAGGATTCGGTGAATGCTGCGCACGGGTGATGCTGATGTAATCCTACTCCGAAAAAACACACCCCGCGCCAGCAACGCCGAGGCGGGGTGTGTCTGTAGCGTCTGAAAAAAACTCCTGAACTAAGGATTCTGCAAGTTCATGCTTTTCACTAGGGTCCCCCGCGACATCTTCTTCATCTCACGAACGCTGCGAGCTGGCATCGTTTCAGCTCCTAGGTTCCAATAGAAAAATCTTCTGAACTGACAGCTCTCATCAAGAGTATTCGGATGAAAGGTTAGCTTAAAGCTCCTCGAGTTTCACCTCGACCGACACCTTGCCATCGGCCAGACGACGCTCGGCTAACTCCTTGAGTTCGGTGTCTACTAATCGGTCGCAGACCGCTTCCCATGCATCCGCCGGTAACAGGTACGCCACCGGTTTATTGCGTTTGAGCACGACCACCGGCATCCCTTCGGCCGCGTTGATAATGGCGTTCGGGTTGATCTTCAGCTCACTGATCCCGACCGAGAACGGGGCAAGGAGGGTGTCCATGACCTTTCCCCATCTCGGGATACCAAACATTAGTTAGCATGATGGCCAAGGAGCCCTCATGCGCAAGTCCCGTTTCACCGAAGAACAGATCATCGCCATCCTCAAGGCAGCCGAGGCCGGCATGACCGTTGTCGAGCTTTGCCGCAATCACGGCATTTCCGACGCCATCTTCTACAAGTGGCTCGCCAAGTTTCGGCGGCATGGACGTGTCCGAAGCCCGTCGCCTCAAGCAACTCGAAGACGAGAACAAGCGCCTTAAGCGGCTGGTCGCCGATCAGGCCCTCGACATCCAGATGCTCAAGGAAGTCCTGACAAAAACTGAGCCGGCCCGCCCAACGTTGTGCCGCTGCCCGCCAGTTGATCGCGGTCTTCGGCATTTCTGAGCGTCGGGCCTGTGCCTAGATGCAGGTCGCACGCAAGACGTTGCGCCGTCAGCCTGCACTGCGCTACGCGTGCGTCTGCGTGAGCTAGCCGAGCAACGGCGCCGCTTCGGCGCACCCCGTTTGCATGTGTTGCTGCAGTGGGAAGGTTGGCGGGGCAATCACAAGCGGGTGGAACGGGTGTACCGCGAGGAAGGCTTGTCACTGCGATTGCGTCGGCGCAAGAAGCGCCCAGCCATCTACGCGTGGTGCTGCCGTTGGCCGACGGGCCCGACCAGCGTTGGGCGATGGACTTCGTGGCGGATGGCTTATGGAACAGCCAGCGTATCCGTCTGCTGACCATCGTCGACACTTGGCACCGGGAGACGGTGTGGATCGAGGTGGATCATTCGCTATCGGGCACCAGAGTGGCAAGAGTACTGGAGCAGCTGCGCTTGTGCGGCCGTTGCCCGGTCTTGATTCAGGTGGACAAACGGGTGGCCACCTCGGCCATTGGATGGCCACGCTCGGTCACCTGCTTGACGGCTTCAATCTTGAATTTTCAGGGAAACGCTTGCTCTTGGCACCTCCTGTTGGGTGATCTGCTTCGGGAATTCTGGACTACGGTGGGCGTTAGTTTTTCGGCAAACTTTTCTGGGTACCAACAGGAGGTTTGTCATGAAGCGGAAGCACTTCTCGGTCGAACAGATCGTGGCAATTCTGAAGCAGGCCGAGGCCGGCCTGCCCGTCGCCGGCCTGATCCGGCAGGTTGGCATCTCCGAGCAGACCTTTTACCGCTGGAAGAAACAGTATGCCGGCCTGCAGTCGGACCAGGTCCGTGAGCTGAAGCTGCTGCAGGACGAGAACGCCCGCCTCAAGAAGCTGGTCGCCGAGCTGAGCCTGGACAAGGCGATCCTGCAAGACATTGCCGCAAAAAAGTGGCCCGGCCCGCGCTGAAACGGGACGCCGTGGCCTACATCGTCGGCCACTACCGCACCAGTACGCGTCGGGCCTGCCGGTTGGTCAGGCAACACCACAGCAGTTACTCCTACCGGAGTGGCAAGGATCCGCAAGTCGCGCTACGGCTCCGGATGCGCGAGCTCTCCCAGATCCGGGTACGCTATGGCTACCGTCGTCTGCATGTACTGCTGAAACGGGAAGGCTGGCAGCTGGGTAAGCACAAGATGTACCGGGTCTACCGCGAGGAACGGCTGCAATTGCGTGCCAAGCTGCCCAAGCGCCGCAAGAGGGTGGTCGCGCGACGGGATCGCTGCCAACCGACCCGGCCCAACGAAGTCTGGGGATTGGACTTTGTGTCGGATCAACTGGCCAATGGCACGCGGATCCGGGCTTTGACCGTGGTAGATCGGTTTAGCCGGGAATCCCTGGCCATTGAAGTGGGACACCGCCTAGGCGCGGAACAGGTCGTCGCCACCTTAGAATCAGCTGGTGACGCAGCGCCAGGCGGCCCCCCGCTACCTGTTCACCGACAATGGCAGCGAGTTTACCGGGCGATTATTGGACCTGTGGGCTTATCACCACCGGGTTCAGCTTGACTTCAGCCGACCGGGCAAGCCCACTGATAACGGCTTGGTCGAATCCTTCAATGGCTCGTTCCGGGATGAATGCCTGAATCTGCACTGGTTTGGGTCATTGGCCGAGGCCAGGCAACTCATCGAGGCGTGACGGCAGGACTACAATGAGAGTCGGCCTCACATGGCGTTGGGCAATATGGCGCCAGCTTTATATGCCCGCCAGTCGGTCCTTCGGAGGCCGGTCGATGGGCGGGATTGCGCCGAAGACTAACGCTGAACCCCGTCTAGAAAATCAAAGCAGATCATTGGGCCTCAGTGTGCGACTCACGAGGTGTCTAGGAAAGCGGGGGCGATTCACGAGATCCAATCCGTACAAAGCTTGTTACTGTCACCTAAGTAATCGAGCACCCAAGATAGGGCGATTGAACTGTTATCACCATGCCAAGCTACGCAGCAGGGACTAGGCGCTTTCGCATTGACTATTTCTTTTTCCAGCAGTGCACCAGACCCGATGTAGGGCCGCGCAATGTGGATGGGAAGGTAACCGATGCCTAGCCCTTCAACAAAACAGTTGATCGCCCTCATCCAGTCCGGTACGACCAATCTTCTTTGTCCCGGCAATAGCCAAGTCGTGCGCTTGGGGATTTGCCTTGATGTATCTTCTAAGCATATAGATGGAAACAATGAAAGGTCTTTGTCAGTTAAGGGAACTTCGACAGTAGCCAGAGGATGCTCTTCACTTACTAAAAAGCTCCATTCGATTGACCCCATATCGCGATAGTGAAAGTCTCCTCCAACCGGAACAGCGGTAGTCGCGCCGATAGCAATATCACTTCTTCCTGTTGCCAGTGCTTCCCAAACACCATTGAAGACTTCGATTCTTATGATGAGCTCGATATCATCGAAATTTCGATAGAAATCTTCTATTAATTCACCAATTTTATTTGCATTAACAATGTTATCAAGAACGATGGAGAGACTGGGCTTCCAGCCATTGGCTACACGTAACGTTTCTCGCTTGACTTCCTCCATCTTGCTCATCAGATATCGCGCTTCAGTCAAGAAGTGCGAGCCGGCATTGCTCAACGTAACGCTACGGTGATGACGATGAAACAGAGCGACTCCCAGCTCTTGTTCGAGCTGCTTGACTGCGTAACTAATTGCAGAGGGCACTTTATGAAGAACCTTTGATGCGGCTGTGAAGCTGCCAGCCCTGGCTACGGCATCAACAAGAACTAAAGACTCTCCAGAAAGCATCAACCCTTCTCCTGTGAATTTTTTTGATGACAGCTGTGAAATTATACTGCTTGGGCTTTTGCGATTGCAAATGGATACTGGCTGCAGTGATGGCAATGCCAATTAACTGCGCCTAATCAGCACTTGCTTGCATGTTGATCATGTACTTGGCCCCGTTCAGCCAGCATGAGATCAACATTATATTTTATCCATTAATAATGAGTATTTGACATGAACAATGTTGTCGGGCTTGGCTTGGTTGCAATCATCGGCGGTTGTGCGGTAGCGCTGCAGGGACAGTTTATGGGGCTTCTGGAAAGAAGCATTGGCACCAGCGGTGGCGTCTTCATTAATTATGCTAGTGGCGCATTGATTGCCACCTTGATGCTATTTTTGTTTCAAGGCGGGAATATTAAGGCATGGTCAGAAGTGCCATGGTATGCGCTTACGGCAGGCATTCTAGGGCTGGTTATTGCCGGATCAATTGGATATACCGCGCCAAGACTGGGGCTTACAACGGCTTTCACTATTATTGTTGCGTCGCAATTCATCGTTTCAATTGCTCTTGACCATTTTGGCTGGCTTGGTGCAACGGTTCGTCCGCTTGAGCTTAATAGAATCCTTGGTGCAGGAGCGCTCATTCTTGGCGTATGGTTAACATCAAAATAAGCCCCCCTAATCTTTCATGCTCTATTTGGGTCGCGCCATTTGATGATCTGGGTATTGCAGAGGGAGAGGGAATATATCTATACGGGGCGAGCTAGCATCATCGCTTTAAGTGGCGTCACTGTAGAGATGTAGTCAATGGTATGCAAGTTTTTTTGCATACCATTGATTATTATTTCGAACCAATATGAATTGACTTGATTGAATTTATTGACGTCATTTCTTGATGTAGTGGTTTGCTTCTGGTGTTTCACCTCCCAGTCTTTGGCTGTCTTTCAGACATAGCTAGCCAACAACAATATAAGCGGTTTCTAATTTGCCATGTGGTTGACTAGTTCACTCAGCCAGGGACGAAATCCTATGCATCTACTAAATTCGTCTAGATTGCGATTTTTTTATTTATTAATTTATTAGCACGTGACTAAATAAAGAAATCATGATTTCTTTATGTTTCCATGTTCTACAGCCCCTGTGGTGTGAATTAATTTAACTATTGCTATGAAAATTTGTCGCTTCACGAACAGGCGGTTCTGACGTAATTTCATCCCTCCAATATGCTATTGGCATTGGCACTAATGAGGTAGCATTAGTGTTTCGTATTAAAGCCTTTGTCTTTTGCGGAGGGGGAAGATGTCTCCCAGTGATACTGTTGTGCGTCTCATTCTGAATACAGACGGGGTCATTACCTTCAATTCTGGCGATCAAATCGAGGTTCTTCCGGGGAGGAAGTCGCCAATCCACATTAATTTCAAAAGCACTCTTTCGCATAATAAGGTGAGAGAGACAATAGCCACGTTGCTTGCTGAAAGAATGAAGGATGATAAAGTTGACTATGTGTGCGGCTTAGAAAGTGGTGGAAGTTACTTTGCTGCCAAATGTTCGGATGTGCTGGGAGTGCCTTTATCCCTTTATAGGAAGGCTGAAAAACAATATGCAGACAAAGGCAAGCTAGCCGGGACTGACCCCAAAAAGGGTAATGTCATTGCAATAGTCGATGATACTCTTGTTTCGGGAAAAACAGTCAGCCCAGTGGTTGAATATATGAAAGGGTTTTCAGATAAGGTTTTTGTCTATGTTATTTTAAGTTACGGACTGGATAGGCAAATTCAAGACTCGCTAAATGTGGAAAGAGTAACTTCAATCTCACAAGTGGCTGATCTTGTAAAGGCAGGGAAAGATATAGGATGCTTTTCCTTGAGAGATGAAATTGAGATTGCATCATTTATAAACAATCAGGCAAAAGAAAGAGAGATGGCGTAATATGAGCGAAGATATCATTGTTATCCTTGATTTTGGAAGTCAATATACACACCTCATCAAGGTTGCCTTCGAGTCCATCGGTGTGGCTACCGATATTGTTCCAGCTGATATTAATCATAGACAATATTCAAGCAATGACTTCCGCACCATTAAAGGTGTTATTTTCTCAGGCGGTGCATCCTCGGTTAAGTATAATGATATAGATTTTGATAAAAACTGGCTTGAGAGTGGAGTGCCGATTCTGGGGTTGTGCTATGGGCATCAGCTGTTGGCAACCCTAAGTGGCGGTACGGTTGGCAAAGCAACTTCGGAATTTGGGGATACCAAGATTCATACGCTCAGCAGTAGCATCTTGTTTGACGATGTTTCGACTGAGCCGTTTACAGTCTGGATGAGCCACAATGATTCTGTACTAGATACTCCAAGTGGACTGAGAGTCACTGCACGCAGTGCAAATGGTGTCATTGCCGCATTTGAAGACAAGGAACGACAGCAGTATGGGCTGCAGTTCCATCCGGAGGTTTCTCACACCGAGAATGGGATTAAGCTGCTTTCAAATTTCGCCACAAAAATTTGCGGCTTTGAGGCAACTTCTGCATGGAGCCCAGCTGCCTATGTTGAACGTAAATCATTAGAAATCAGAGAGGCCGTAGGCAGCAAAAAAGTGATTGTGGGCCTTTCCGGTGGTGTCGATTCATATACGATGACTAAGCTTTTGAGGGAATCGCTTGGTAAGGAACAGCTGATCGCCATTTATGTTGATAGTGGCTTGATGCCTACTCAGACAGAGTCTGAAGTTAGAAGATTTTGTCATGAAAACGATATCAACCTGTCAGTGATTCAAGAGCAAGAGCGATTTTTCCGCGATCTGCAAGGCGTTACAGAAGCATTTGACAAATGCAAAGCTATTGGCAAAGCCTTTATTGATGCATTTGAAGTGGTGGCTAATCAGCATAAAGCAGATATTTTTGCTCAAGGCACAATCTGGTCTGATGTCGTAGAAAGTGGTGTCACCAAATTTTCATCGCAGATCAAGCCCCATCACAACGTTGGTGGCCTGCCTGAGAAGTTAAACTTTGAACTTCTGGAACCATTGCGTGAGCTTTTCAAGAATCAAGTTCGCCAGATTGCAGCATACTATGACCTGCCTGATTATGTAGTTCATAAGAAAGTCTTTCCTGGGCCAGGATTTGCCATCCGTGTGCAGGGTGAGGTAACTCGACAGAAAGTTGAACTTGTTCGAAAGTCCACTGAGATTATTGAAGATGTCGTAAACAACTCCGTTATTTCTCGTGATTTGTGGATGGCTTTTAGTATCATTGTTGATGTTCCTAGCCTTGGCGTTAAGGGGGATAAGCACGTAAAGAATGAACATGCCATTGTTATCCGTGTGATAGAGTCATCCAATTCTATGACTGCGAATTTTTCGAGAAGCATTTTCCCCTATCTGGCGGAAATCTCGAAGAAAATTACGGACGAGATGGAAATTGGCAGGGTTGTTTATGATATTACAGACAAGCCACCTGCAACTATTGAATGGCAATAATTAATTAAGCGACATTTAACAAATTACCTACTCCCCGCTCTTAGAGCGGGGAGTAGCTTTAATTTTTCAATTACAATATGAATAACCTTCTAAGAAAAATTGTTTCCGGCGGTCAAACTGGTGCAGACCGTGCAGCTCTAGATGCGGCACTAAATAATAGTTTTGCGTGTGGCGGTTGGTGTCCAAGTGGCAGACTTGCGGAAGATGGAGTTATTCCTTTGAAGTACCCATTGATTGAGTTGGAAAACTCTGGATATGAGGAGAGGACACTAAAAAATCTATTAGATAGTGATGGGACTGCTGTTATCTACTTTGGGGAATTATCAGGAGGCACGAAAGATACTGTTGAATGGTGTCGCAATAGAAGCAAGCCCGTCTTGACACTTGATGCCAGCAAATTCTCGACTAATAGCGCAGCCAACCACTTGAGAGAGTTTATTAATGAACACCAAATAGCCATCCTGAATGTTGCAGGACCAAGACAAAGCAAACAGCCTCGAGCATATGACTTTACGTATAATTTAATCTGCCTGGCAATCCTGGGACATTAAACCCATAGCATGCAAGAGCACTCACAGCCCTTGAGAAAGATCTATGATGAAAAACATTGGGAGTTTATTGGCCCTGTGCGGAGCTCTGCTTTTGAGCAGTGATGCTCTTGTTATAAGGCTTATTGGATCAACAGATGCTTGGTTACTTGTTTTTTGGCGTGGAGCATTGATGTCTTTAAGTGCTATTTTGGCATGCATAGTTCTTCAGAGTGGTAGATCATTATTATTGAGATCGCTCGGCACGATCAAGTTTTGGATTATATCTAGCTGTTATGCTTTGTCTTCCGCATTATTTATTTTGGCACTTGATAATAGCCCTGTTGCAAATGTACTCTTTATTATTTCTCTTGTACCTTTCTTTTCAGCGATCCTTGCATGGATTTTTTTCAAAGAAACTGTTTCCTTCTCGACATGGATGGTTATGTGTGTGGCACTTTTTGGCATACTATTAGTGCTAGGAGATGGATTCCACGGGGGTGCTTTGTGGGGGATGGTTCTCGCGACGTTTAGCTCAATTGCAATGAGCGTCGCATTGGTGCTATCTCGACACAGTGAAGCAAGTATGGTACTAGCCCCGGCTGGTGGTGGTTTTATAGCCGTATGTTCAATTGCCCCATTTTTAAGTACCTTTCTGTTTTCCAACACCCACCAGTGGAGTTTGATGATCTTAGAAGGAGCCGCAATTGTGCCGCTTTCATTAGGCTTGATAGCGTTAAGTCTCCGTTTTATCCCTGCTTCTAATGTCGGGCTATATTTGCTTCTTGAAACGGCACTAGGTCCGGCCTGGGTGTCGTTAGCACTGGATGAGACACCTTCACGGCTCGCTCTAGGAGGGGGAGGGATTGTTGTTATTTCTTTGCTTCTGTATACAGTTTTATCACTAACAGTACCCCGGCGGCATGACCAGCAAGATATTCATTCCAATAGCTCTGCCCCTGCGTAGATAAGCGTAACTTTGTCTAGGTCCAGCGCCTTCGGGACACCCTTTTTTATGACGCCAATGTTATCGATACTGATTACTTTTTCGAGCACTTCAGCCCCCTAGTTCACAGCCACATGCTTATGTGGGCAGGTTACCATGCTTAGGGCATTTTTATTTCAAGCCGAGCAACGGTCGCCTAATACCGCACAGCGAACGGCAGCTTCTGACCGATTTTGTTGAAAAACTAGCTACCGGGGCTGACCGCCGGCAGAATCATCATGTCGGCGAGCGAAGGGGCATGCAGCATGATGGGGCAGCTATCGAGTGGGCAGGAGCGCCTGTTTTACTCGTTCAATCTGGAAGATCACGTCCCCCTCAACCACCTTTTGCGCAGCATCGATCGTTGTCTTGACCTCAGCGATCTGCGCCAACACCTCGCAGATTTCTACAGCCCGATTGGGCGCCCCTCGATTGATCCTGAACTGATGATCCGCATGCTGATCGTCGGCTACTGCTATGGCATCCGTTCCGAGCGGCGATTGTGTGAAGAGGTGCATTTGAACCTGGCTTATCGCTGGTTCTGCCGCTTGGGACTGGAAGATGAAGTGCCCAATCACTCGACGTTTTCCAAGAATCGACATGGCCGTTTTCGGGAGAGCGGTCTGTTTCGCTGGCTGTTTAATGAAGTGTTGCGTCGCTGCATGGACGCAGGCCTAGTCAAGGGCGAAGGGTTTGCCGTAGACGCCAGCATCATTAAAGCGGACGCGAGCAGACAGCGCGGCGTAGCTGGAAATGAAGAGGTCAACTGGAGCGATCCGGGGCTTCGCACTCGTGCCGTACGTGAGTACCTCCGCGCACTGGATGGCGATGCGCAGGCGGAAACGCTACCTAAGCGTGTTTCGCTGACCGATCCTCAGGCCCGCTGGACAGCAGCGCCGGGCGGTCCCGCCTTCTTCGCCTACTCCACGAACTACCTGATCGATACCGAGCACGGCGTGATTCTGGATGTGGAAGCCACGCCGGCTCATCGCACTGCCGAAGTCGAGTCCACCAAGACGATGGTTGAGCGCGTCGAAGAACAGTTCGACATCACGCCTGCACGCCTCATTGGCGACACAGCCTATGGGACAGCCCCAATGCTGGCCTGGATGGTCGAAGAAAAGGACATCGAACCGCATGTGCCGGTGTGGGACAAAACCGAACGCATGAACGACAGCTTCTCGAGTAACGACTTCCAATGGGATGAAACGGCAGGAGAATACCGCTGCCCTGCCGGCCGCCCCCTGCGCAGTGAGTGGCGGGCCTTCAAGCACCAGCGCTCGCACATCACCAAGGCCAATACCGTCATCTACCGTTCCAGTCAGGCTGACTGCGCAACCTGTCCGATGAAAGCGCAATGCTGCCCCAATACACCGATTCGCAAGATTGCCCGCAGTATCCATGAAGCCGCTCGGGATGTAGCCCGACGCCTAGCGCACACGCCGGAGTACCTCCGCTCGCGCTGCGAACGCAAAAAGGTCGAGATGCTGTTCGCGCACCTCAAACGGATCCTGAGAGTTGATCGTTTGAGACTACGTGGATTGACTGGGGCGACCGACGAATTCACGCTCGCTGCGACGGTGCAGAATCTGCGCCGGATGGCAAAATTGGCACCCCATGGACCACCCGTGACGGGATAGGTGCGCCTGCTTGATGCAGAAACCCACCGATTAACCCCAAACGCTGAGCTTGAAGGCTCTGTGGAACATCAAAGAGCCGCTGAAAGTGGCGCATCGGCCTCGCCGGTTGCCATTCATGCATGTCCGCTTGCCTGCCACAAACTTAGTTTTTCAACAGAATCGACCAAATCCCGACACTCAGAGTCAAAACTTACATATCCAATAAATCTTTTGAAGGTAGCTACGATAACAACATAAAACCCCCTGATGGCGACATCAGGGGGTTTCCGTTAGTGCCGTGCTCGGAACATTCAAGCCGCTCACAGACTTTAGCAAAGGCTAGCAAGCCCAGCTAAACGCCTCCGTTCGCGACATTGTTCTACGTTCGCAAGTTTGTTCTACGTTCGCGACTTTTTTTAAGAGCTACAGTGCCAAGACTTGGCCAAACGGCTTACTTCAGCGCGTAGATCGCCGGCAGGTTGCGCCAGGCGCCACGCACGTCCATGCCGTAGCCGAATACGTAGCGATCCGGCATGTCGATGCCGACGTAGTCGGCCTTGAGCGGCTTGTCCTTGTTGATCATCTTGTCGGCGAACACCGCACAGTGGAACGACTTGGCGCCCATTGCCAGCACGCGGTCGCGGATCGCGGCCATGGTGTGGCCTTCGTCGAGGATGTCGTCGAGCACCAGCACCACGCGGTCGCGCACGTCTTCCTTCGGCGCCATCTTCCACAGCAGTTCGCCGCCCTGGGTCTTGTCGCCGTAGCGAGACACGTGCACGTAGTCGAAGTCGAGCGGGAAGGCGAGCTTCGGCAGTAGTTGACCGGTGAACACCACCGCGCCGCCCATCACCGCCAGCACCAGCGGGTAGGTGTTGCCGAGGTCTTCGGTGATCTCGGCAGCCATCCGATCGACCGCGGCGGTCACTTCCTCGGCGGTGAACAGCACGTCGGCGCTGTTGAGGATACCGTTGGCTTCAGCAATATTGGGCATAGCAACTCCTAACGACAAAAGCGTGAAAACGCCCCTGAGCGGGGCGTCGAATTTGGCCTGACTGATTTCTCTAGCAATCAAGAGACTTCAAGTAACCGGCGAATTCTACTCCGACCTCGGGATGCTTGCAGCCATACGCAATGGTCGCCTTCAAATAACCCAATTTGGAACCACAGTCGTAGCGGATGCCCTCGAACGGCAAGGCCAGCACCGGCTCCTCTTTCAACAGCGCGGCGATGCCGTCGGTGAGCTGGATCTCGCCGCCGGCGCCCGGGCGGGTCTCGCGCAGCTTGTCGAAGATGCGCGGTGTCAGGATGTAGCGGCCGACCACCGCCAGCGTCGATGGCGCGACGTCCGGGTGCGGCTTCTCGACGATGCTGCTCACCTGCTGACGGCCGTCGGCCAGCTGGTCGACCTCGACGATGCCGTACGAGCCGGTCTCCTCGCGTGCGACGTTCTCGACGCCGAGCACCGACGCGCCGGTCGCCTCGTACAGTTTCACCATCTGTTCCATCGCGCCCGGCTCGCCGTCGACCAGGTCGTCGGCGAGGATCACCGCGAACGGTTCGTCGCCGACCGCCGGCCGGGCGCACAGCACCGCGTGGCCGAGGCCGAGCGCCTCGGTCTGGCGGATGTACAGGCAGCTGACGTGCGGCGGCAGGATTTCCTGCACCAGCGCGAGCAGCTTGTGCTTGTTGCGGATTTCCAGTTCGTTTTCCAGCTCGTACGCCTTGTCGAAGTGGTCCTCGATGCTGCGCTTGTTGCGGCCGGTGACGAAGATCATCTCGGTGATGCCGGCGGCGACCGCCTCTTCGACCGCGTACTGGATCAGCGGCTTGTCGACGATAGGCAGCATCTCTTTCGGGCTGGCCTTGGTCGCTGGCAGGAAACGGGTGCCCATGCCGGCCACCGGGAAGACTGCCTTGGTAATCTTTTTCGTCATCTTGCTCACGTCATCGTGTGATTGTAGTACCGGCCATTTTACCCATACGAGGCGGCCGGTCCAAAATCAGATTAAATAGCAGCCAGTCAGCCGCCCAACAGCGCCTGCAGCCCGGCCTCGTCGAGCACCGCCACCCCGAGCTCCTCGGCACGGGCGAGCTTGCTGCCGGCCGCCTCGCCGGCGACCACGTAGTCGGTCTTCTTCGACACGCTGCCGGCCACCTTGCCGCCGGCCGCCTCGATCAGCGCACGGGCCTGGTCGCGGCTCAAGCTGGGCAGCGTGCCGGTCAGCACCAGCGTCTTGCCGTCCAGCACCCGCTGCGCCGACGCCTCCGCCGCCGGCAGTGCGGCGAGCAGCTCGGTGCGCAAGGCGTCGAGCGCGCTCAGCCGCTCGCGATGGCCCGGCAGGTCCAGCCAATCGGCCAGCGCGTTGACCACCTCGGCCGGCAGCGCCAGCTCGATCAGCTGGCGGCGTGGCAGCTCGGCCAGTGCCGCGAGGCCGGCGACCTGCTCGGCCAGCTGCTGCGCGCGGATCTCGGTCAGCTTGGGGATGCCGAGCCTGGCCAGCAGCAGCGCCGGCTCGAGCCGTTCTGCCAACCGGGGCATTGGTGCATGCTCGTCCTGCGGCGCGACGCCGGCTTTGAGCAGCGCGTCGAGCCCCGCCTCGTTGTTCGGCTCGGCGAAGAACTCGGCGATCGACTCGGCGACCACCGCGCCGATGTCGGGCAAGGCGGCGAGCAAGGCCGCCGGCGCGCGGCGCACATAGTCGAGCCTTCCCAGCCAGTCGGCCAGCGTCTTGGCGGTCGACTCGCCGACGTGGCGGATGCCGAGCGCGAACAGCAGCCGCGCCAGCGGCGGCGTCTTGCTGGCGGCGATGCCGGCGAGCAGGTTCTCCGCCCACTTGGTCGCCACCTTGCCCTGCTGCACCGTCTCCGGCACCACGCCGTCGCGTTCGTCGGCACGGCGCTTCATCTCCAGCAGATCGGCTAGCGTCAGCCTGTACAGGTCGGCGACGCCGTTCACATACTCGAGATCGACCAGGTTCTCGACGTAGCGCTCGCCGAGGCCGTCGATGTCCATCATCCGCCGCCCGGCGAAATGCTGGATCGCCTGGCTGCGCTGCGCGCGGCAGATCAGCCCGCCGGAGCAGCGCGCGATCGCCTCGCCCTCCTCGCGCACCACGTGGCTGCCGCACACCGGGCACGCTACCGGCAGCCGGTACGCCGGGTAGCGCGGCTCCTCGGCGATATTGAACAGGTCGGCGCCGTCGGCCGCCGACTGCATCGGCCGGCGCTCCAGCACCACCGACACCACTTCCGGGATCACGTCGCCGGCACGGCGCACCACCACCGTGTCGCCGACGCGCACGTCCTTACGGCGCACCTCGTCCTCGTTGTGCAGGGTGGCGTTGGTCACCGTCACCCCGCCGACGAACACCGGCTGCAGCCGCGCCACCGGCGTCAGCGCGCCGGTTCGGCCGACCTGCACGTCGATCGCCTCGACCACGGTCAGCGCCTCCTCGGCCGGGAACTTGTGCGCGATCGCCCAGCGCGGCGCGCGCGATACGAAGCCGAGCTCGTCCTGCTGTGCGAGCCGGTTGACCTTGTAGACCACGCCGTCGATGTCGAACGGCAGGCCGGCGCGCCGGGCGTGCACCTGTTCGTAGTAGCCGGCGAGCTCGGCGACGCCGTTGAGCACCGGACGCAGACTGACCTCCGGCACCGGCAGCCCCAGTTCGGACAACCAGGCGAGCTCGGCGGCGTGGCTGCCCGGCCAGGTCGCGCCGTCGACCTGCGCGATCGCGTACGCGAAGAACGACAGCCGCCGCCGGGCGGTGATCTTGGAGTCGAGCTGACGCAGGCTACCGGCGGCGGCGTTGCGCGGATTGGCGAAGGTCTTGTCGCCGCGCGCAATCTGGTCGGCGTTCAATTGTTCAAAATCGCGCTTAAACATCAGCACCTCGCCGCGCACCTCCAGCAAGGCCGGCGGCTGCGCGGTATTCAGCCGCAGCGGGATGCTGCGCACGGTGCGCACGTTCGCGGTGACGTTCTCGCCGGTGACGCCGTCGCCGCGGGTGGCCGCCTGCGTGAGCACGCCATTGCGGTACACCAGGCTGATCGCCAGGCCGTCGAACTTCGGCTCGGCGACATACTCGACGCGATCGACACCGAGCCCCTTGCGCACCCGTTCGTCGAAGGCGAGAAGCTCGGCATGTCGTTCGGCCAACGCCGCCAGCGTCAGGTCAGAAAACGCGTTGTTCAGCGACAGCATCGGCACCGCGTGGGTGACCGGTTCGAACGCCGAGAGCGGCGCGCCGCCAACCCGCGCCGTCGGCGAATCGGGGTGTTTCAGTGCGGGGTGGGCGAGCTCGAGCGCCTCGAGTTCGCGCAGCAAGCGGTCGTACTCGGCGTCGGGCACGCTCGGCGCGTCGAGCACGTAGTACTCGTGGCTGTAGCGGTTGAGCAGCGCGGTCAGCTCGGCGACGCGTGCGGCCGGATCGATCAGGGACATGGTGGCCTCGTCAACGCAGCGGGCCGGCGCACTGGCCGGCCCGGAAACTCTCAATGTGTGTGGGTGCAGGCTTAGGCGAACAGCCGCAGTGCGGCTTCCCCGCCCGGCGCCAGCTCGCGCTCGTGCATGCGCTCGTAGATCTGCGCCAGCTGCTGGCGGATCCGCGCCAGGCCCGCATCGGTCAGCGGCCGGCGGTTGTCGTCGACCAGCTGGCCGCCGAACTCGTGCGCCAGGCTGCGCGCGAACGCCAGCGCCTGGTCGAACGAGGCGACGCCGCCCTCGACGCGCGGCACGTCGTAGACCAGCGTCAGCGCGGCGAACGGCTTGTCGAGCAGGGTGTGCGGGGTGAACGGCGTCTGGTCGGAGGCGGTCAGCGTGTACAGCGTATTGCCGTGGTCCGACAGGTAGTGGAATGCGCCGTCCGGCTCCAGCGTGAAGCCGGCCGCCTCGACCACGTCGCGCAGCCGGCTGCCGGCCACCGGCGCGTTCGGCGCGATATTGATGCCGATCATCACGTCGACCTCGGCGCAGAACTGGTCGAGCTCGCGCGCCGCGGTGAGCTGCTCGTGGCGATGCGGGAAGCTCACCGCCGCCTCGTGCGCGTCGGCGAACTGGGCGACCTGCTGGCAGAACTGGCCGAGGTCGGCCTCGGACAGCACGCCGCTGCGGTCGACCAGCTGCAGGCCGATGCGGAACGCCACGTAGCGCACGCCCGGCAGCGCCTCGACCGGCTGCCAGCGGCCCTGCTCGGTGCAACCGATCATCTGCACCCGGCGGGTGGTATTGAAGCGCGGCACGCTGGAAAGCGCGTGCGGCGTGGCCAGCGCCACGTCGGCGATGAAGTCGAGCGAGGCGTCGAGCCAGGCCAGATCGACGTACTTGAGTTCGTCCACGTCCATCACCGGCTCGGCGCGCGCGCGCGGAGCTTCCTCGGCGTGCTCCTCTTCTGCCTCGGCCGGCGGCGCGTCGTCAACGGCCGCCGCTTGCGCCGGCTCGGCGCTGAACGCGGTCGGTTCGATCCGCTCGGCGACAGCCGGCGCGGCCCCCGCCAGCACCGGCTCGAGCCGGTCGGCCTTCACGCCGTCGCGCACATGGTTCTTCGGCACTTCGAGCAACACGTCGGGATGCTGACGCGCGAACGCCTGGCGCGTTTTGCGGCGGAAACGCCATTCCTGGAACACATTGAAGCCGAAGACCAGGGCAATGATGGCGGCGCCGAGCACCAGGAGACCTATTTGCAATTCGCTCATGTCGGGATCCGGACGGGTTCGGTTGGAATGAGGGCCATTATAGCGAAACCCATTTGGGGTGCCACGGCAGTGGCCGCTTTCATTTATTTCTAATTAGAACTAAACTTGTCGGAACTATTTGGATAGCGCTATGACAAATCACGCCAAGGAAGCCTTCCTGCCGCTCGTGCGTGAACTGGCTGAGACCTTCCTAGCCTTCGAACAGTTCTCCGATACGCATGTCCGCGAGCTGGGGCTGACGCCACCGCAGTTCGACGTGGTGGCGACGCTGGGCAATACCGAAGGCATGACCGCCAAGGAGCTGTCGGAAAAGACGCTGATCACCAAGGGGACGCTGACCGGGGTGATCGACCGGCTGATCGACAAGGGCCTGGTGTCGCGCGCCACCCCGCCGGGCGACCGGCGCTGCGTGACGATCCGGCTGACCGCGGCCGGCAGCGCGCTGTTCGATCACGTGTTTCCGGCGCATATGGCGCACATGCAGGCGGCGTTTGCCTGTTTCAATGCAACCGAACTCGGGGAAATCCGCCGCGAACTGCGTCGCCTCGGCGACGCGTTCCGTTCGGCCAACCCCGACCACACGGAGAAACCCCACCGTGCAGATTGACCGCTATTCCCGACCCGCGATCGCGATGCACTGGCTGGCCGCGCTCTTGATCGTCGGCAGCTTCGCGCTCGGCCTCTATATGGCCGGCCTGCCGCTGTCGCCGACCAAGTTCAAGCTCATTGCCTGGCACAAGTGGATCGGCATCGGCATCCTGGCGCTGACCGCGCTGCGCCTAGCGTACCGGCTGCTGAAAGGCGCGCCGCCGCTGCCGGCCAGCACCCGCGGCCTGATGCGCACCGCCGCGCACGCCGGCCACCTCGCGCTGTATCTGTTGATGTTCGTCATCCCGCTGACCGGCTGGGTGATGAGCTCGGCGTACGGTTTCCCGGTGGTGCTGTTCAAGCTCTGGCAGCTGCCCGACCTGGTCGGCCGCGACGAGGCGCTCGGCGATGCGCTGAAGACCGTGCACCAGTGGCTCAACTGGTCGCTGGCCGTCTGTGTGGCCGGTCACCTGGCCGCCGCCGTCAAGCACCATATCGTCGACCGCGACGGGTTGCTGTGGCGGATGAGCCCACACGCGCCGCGCCGTTTGCGCAGCTAACAAAAACCCCTTGGCGTTGTTGTGCTGCCTTGCCGTACGACTTGTACTGTCTGCGGCAGCACGCCTAGCCAAGGCCGCTACGCTGATTTTTGTTAGCTGCGCGTGAACCCGCTTTCCCCCTGACCCTCGATACAGGAACCCTTATGCGACTGATCACCGCCCTGACCCTCGCCGCGCTGCCCGCGCTGGCCCTCGCCCAGCCGATCGACCCGGCCAAGAGCCAGATCGGCTTCACGATGAAGCAGCTGAACGTGCCGGTCGACGGCCAGTTCAAGGCGTATACCGCCAACGTCGACTTCAATCCGGCCAAAGCCGCCGCCGGCCGCGCCGACATCACCATCCAGACCCGCTCGATCGGCCTGCCGACCCGCGACGCCGAAGCCGAGGCGAAGAAGAAGGACTGGTTCAACGTCGCGCAGTTCCCGACCGCGCGCTTCGTGTCGAGCAGCATCAAGCCGCTCGGCGGCAACCGCTACCAGTTCAGCGGCAAGCTGACCCTGAAGGGCGTGACCCGCGACGTGTCCGCGCCATTCACCGCCAAGAGCGCCGGCGGCCTGACGCTGGTCGAGGGCGTGCTGCCGATCTCGCGCACCGCGTACAAGATCGGCGAGGGCGAATGGGCCGACGACGGCACCGTCGCCGACGAGGTGCAGATCAAATTCAAGGTCGCCCTGCGCGGCTGATTCCCGACAACATACCGCCACAACCCACGGAGACACCGATGAAGTTCAGCCAGACCCTGCTCGCCACCGTCCTTGCCGGCCTCGCCGCCAGCGCCTTCGCCGCCCCGGTGACCTACGCGGTCGACCCGACCCACACCTATGCCGGCTATGAAGTCAGCCACATGGGCTTCTCGCTGCAATCGGGTGCGTTCACCCAGACGAGCGGCACCGTGGTGCTCGACAGCGCCGCCAAGAAGGGCAGCGTCGACATCAGCATCGACGCCAACTCGCTGAACAGCTACCTGCCGGCCCGCGACAAGCACCTGAAGAGCGCCGACTTCTTCAACATTGCCAAGTACCCGACCATCACCTTCAAGTCGAACGACCTGGTGTTCAACGGCGACCAGCTCGCCGAAGTGAAAGGCAACTTGACGCTGTTGGGCGTGACTAAGCCGGTCACCCTGAAGGTCACCAACTTCCGCGGTGGTAAGCACCCGATGGCCGGCAAACAGGCCTATGGCGCCAACGCCGAAGCCACCATCAAGCGCAGCGACTTCGGCATGGACAAGATGGTGCCGGGGATCGGCGACAACGTGACGCTGAACATCGCAATCGAAGCGATCGCCGCCAGCTGAGCACGCCACTTCGGCCAAGCTTAAGCCGAACGCATCGGCCCCATCACCAACACCCCGTCTCTACGGGGTGTTTTGTTTGGCCCCCGCCGCGCTACGTAGCGAGCGCTCCCCCGTCATGACCTTGGCGTACAATCCGGGCAACCCCATTACCGCAGCATCACCTCGTCATGCTCCGTCTTCTCGCCCTGCTCGGCGCCCTGATCGCGCTGACCGCCTGCGCCACCGAACCCGCCGCCGCGCCATTGCGCGTCGCCATCGACATCGGCCACTCGCTCGCCCATCCGGGGACCACCGGCGCCAGCGGCACGACCGAATTCAAGTACAACCGCGAACTGGCCCACCGCGTCGTCGCTCGCCTGCAACAGCAGGGCGTGATGCCGACCCTGATCGGCGACGCCGGCGACATGACGGACCCGGCGGAGCGCACTCGGCTCGCCGCCGACCAGCAGTTGTTCGTCTCGCTGCACCACGACTCCGTCCAGCCCCAGTACCTGCCGATGGCCGACCGGTTTCATGGCTACTCGCTGTTCGTGTCGCGCAAGAATCCCAAGCCGGAAGCCAGCCTCGCTTGCGCGCGTGAAATCGCCCGGCGTCTCCAGGCCGCCGGCCTGACTCCGTCGCTGCACCACGCCGAGGCGATTCCGGGCGAAAACCGCCCGCTCGCCGACAAGGCACTCGGGATCTACTGGTTCGACGAGCTGGTGGTGCTGAAGAGCGCACGCCAGCCGGCGCTGCTGATCGAGTCGGGCGTGATCGTGAATCCGAAGGAAGAGGCGTGGCTGGCGTCGGAGAACGGCCGCAACACCCTGGCCGGCGCCATCGCCGGCGGCATTCGCCGATGCCAGCCGCTGCTCGACTGACGCCCGGCCGAAATGGACAAGAGACCCGACCGGGCCCCCTATGGAGTGATGCTTACTGCAGTTTGCTATTCAGGCAGCCGGAACTCTTGCACTCGCGCTTGCGGTCGTTGAGGAATTGCACCCGCTCGATCGTGGTCGAAGCGGCACAGTCGAGGTTGGCGAAGAAACCGCGGCCGTCGCGGTAGCTGCAGTTGTCGTTACGGTTGCGTATCCAGCCTAGCTGGCTGCTCTTCAGCTGTTTTTTGCCGTTGCTGTCGAGCAACTTGGCCAGTTCGCCGTAGCCATCGTTCAGGTCCTTGTCCGCCTGCAGGTAGACCTTGTTCAGACAGTACAGGTCGTCAAAATCGTTTTTCGGCTTGTCGCAGCTCGAATTGGCCAGCGCCGTAGCGGACAGCCCGAGCAGGGCCAGCGCAGCGATGAGCTTCATCATCATCCACTCCCCATCGCCATAAAAGGTGCGTCAAGGCTAACAGCCAGCCGGATCGCCATCAAGACAACGTCATTTCCTGTCAATCGCCTGGGAGATCAGTTGTTCAGCCGGAACGGCATCGGCACGATCAGCCACGACTCGACCGGCTGGTCGCCCTCGCGCGCCGGCACGAAGCGCCAGCGTTCGACCGCCAGTTGCGCGGCACGGTCGAGCCGGGCGAAGCCGCTGGAGCGGGCGACCTGCACCTCGAGCGGCGAGCCGTCGCGGCCGACCCGCACCTTCAACTCGACCCGGCCCTGCTCGCCGAGCTCGCGCGAGCGGGCCGGGTAGTCGGGCGGCGGGTTGTCCAGATACGCGGAACGGAAGCGTGCCGGGGTGAAGTCGCTGCCGGACTGGCCACCGGGGGCGCCGCTGGTAGCCGCCCCCCGCTTGGCCGAAGCGCCGGTGGCACCGGAACGGCCCGTCTCGGTCGGTGTGGTAGCCGGGCCTTGCACCGTGATCATCGCCGGCTCCCGCGGTGCGGATTTCACGGTTTGCTCCGCGATAGCGGACTCGGCGACCAGTGCCGGCCGGATCATGGAAGAAGGCAACGGAGTCGGCGTCGCCCGTTGGCGGGTAGACAGTGCAGTGGCCGGCGACTTGGCCGCGGCGGCGGGACCAGGACCCGTCCCCGGCTCCAGCCCGACCTGCAACGGCGCCGTCACACCGGGCGGCGAGGCAACCGGCCTCGGGCCGAGCAGCAACAACAGCACCGCGTGCGCCGCCAGCGAGACGATGATCGCCAGCAGGAAGCCGCGCGGAGCCAGCGCCCTAGCCATGACTATCTCCATCTCAACAGCACATTGGCCGGATGGTAGCAGCGGCGCACTCGGCGTCGCAGATAGGCAAGAGAGGCACGACCTCAGGCGACCTCGCGCATCTTCAGCGCCTCCACGATGTCGACCGCGACGATCCGGCTGACGCCCTGCTCCTGCATCGTCACGCCGACCAGCTGTTCGGCCATCTCCATCGTCAGGCGGTTGTGCGAGATGTAGAGGAACTGGGTGCGCTCGGCCATCCGCTTCACCAGGTCGCAGAAGCGGCTGGTGTTGGCGTCGTCGAGCGGCGCATCGACCTCGTCGAGCAGACAGAACGGCGCCGGGTTCAGGCTGAACAAGGAGAACACCAGGCTCATCGCGGTCAGCGCCTTCTCGCCGCCGGACAATAGGTGAATCGTGCTGTTCTTCTTGCCCGGCGGCTGCGCGATGATCTGGATGCCGGCGTCGAGCAGGTCCTCGCCGGTCAGCGTCAGTTCGGCGCGGCCGCCGCCGAACAAGAGTGGGAAGAACTCGCTCATCTTGGCGTTGACCGCGTCGTAGGTGGCCTGCAGCATCTCGCGGGTCTCGCCGTCGATCTTGGCGATCGCCTCCTCCAGCGTCGCCATCGCCTGCGCCAGGTCCTCGGACTGGTCGCGCAGGTAGTCGCCGCGCTTCTTCGCCTCTTCCAGCTCGTCGAGTGCCGCCAGGTTGACCGCGCCGAGGCCTTCCAGCGCGCGGGCGATGCGGGCGATCTCGGCGGCGAGCGCGTTCGGCTTCACCGCGTCGGTCAGGTCCGCCAGCAACGCCGCCTCGTCGGCCTTCGCCTCGTTGAGCTCCTCGTTGAAGCGCTCCACCGCGAGGCGCGCCTCCTGCTCCTTCAGCAGCCAAGCTTGGCGCGCGTCGCGGATCGCCGGCAGCGCGGCGTGCGCCTGCTGCTGCTGCTGGGTCAGCTGACGCAGCTTCTCGGTCAGGCCGTTCAGCGTGTCGCGGCTCGCCGCCACGCTCTGCTCGTGCAGCTCGCGCTCGGCCAGCGCCAGCTGCAGCGCATCCTCGGGCAGCGCCTCCTCGCCGGCCTCGGCCTCCAGCGTCAGCGTCTCGAGCCGTTCGGCCAACAGCTCGTCGCGGTCGGAGAGCTCCTGGGCGCGCCGCGCCAATTCGCCGCTCTTCTGTTCCGAGGTCGACAAGGCAAGGCGTGCCTCGTGCACCAGCCGCTCGGCGTCGCGGGTCTTGTTGCGCGCCAGGTTCAGCCCGGTCTCGGCGTCGAGCCGCGCGATGCGCGCATCCTCCAGCGCCTCGACCAGCTCCTCCAGCGTGATCGCGGCCTCTTCGGCGACGATCTCCGATTCGGCGATCGTCTCGACGGCGGCGCTGCGCTCGTCGGCCAGACGCTCGCGCTCGGCATTGATCGCGGCGAGCCGCGCCGCGCCCTGGCGCGCCGCCTGGTCGAGCCGCACGTGCTCGAGCGTCGCCGCGTTCAGCTCCGCCTCCAGCCGGGTCAGCGAGCCCTTCTGCGCGCGCACCGCTTCGGCCAACATGCCGGCCATGCTGACCAGCGATTCGCGGCGCCGTTGCAGCCGCTCGAGCTCCGGTGCGATCGCCTCGACCCGGGCTTGCGCCGCCTCGCAGGCGGCCTTGCGCGCCAAGAGGCTGTCGCCGCTCGCCTCGCTGTGGAACAGCACGCTCGCGGCGAATACCCGGTGGCCATCCGGCGTCAGCCAGCATTCGCCGGCGGCCAGCTCGCCGCGCCGGGCGATCGCCACGGCTAGCGAGTCGGCGCAGTACACCCCGGCCAGCCAGTCGGCCAGCGCCGCGTCGAACGGGGCCTGGACGCTCAACTTGGCGAGCAAGGTTGGGCGGCCGTTTGCCGCCGCAACGTTGGCCGAAACGCCGTCGACCAAGGCCAGCGCCGCCGGCGGCGCCTCGCCCGGCAGCGCGGCCGCGCGCGCGGCCAGCCGCTCGTCCAGCACCGCCTCGAACGCGGTCTGCCACTCAGCCGGCACCGTCACCGCCTGCCAGAGCAACGGCGCGTCGGCCAGCTTCTGTTCTGCCAACCAGCCCTGCAGCGCCTCGCCGGCCGACTCGCGCGCCAGCATCGCCGCCAAGGCGCCCGCCTCGGCCTCGGCGCGGGCGTGCTCGGCACGCCGCTGGCTCAGGTTCTCGTCGAGCTTCTCGCGCTCGCTGGCGAGATCGGCCAGCTTCGCCTCGTCGGCGGACACCCGGGCGCGCACCGCGTCGAGCGCGCTCTTGGCCCGCTCGACCTCGGCCTGCGCCGCCGCCAGCGCTGCGGTTTCGGGCAGGTTCAGATCGGCCAATTCCTTGGCTAGCGCCGCCTCGCGGCCGGCCAGCTGCTCCAGGCTGCGCCCCAGGTGTTCGCGCTGCTGGCGCGCCAGGTCGCGCTCGCGGGTCAGGTTGGCCTGCCGGGCGACCAGCTCGTTCAGCGCCTGCTCGTGGCGGCGGAACTCGGCCTCGGCGGTCGGCAGGCTGTCGGCGCCGTCCTCCAAGCCCATCTGCGCCTCTTCGAGCGCCAGCATCGCCTCCTCGCGGCGCGGCAGCCATTCGTCGAGCTCCTGCTCGACCGCGCTCTTGTGTTCGGCCAGCGTTTGCCGCTCGTTGCGCGCCGCGGACAGCTCGCGCTCGATCCGCTCGCGGTTCTGCAAGCGGTGGCGCTGCTGTTCCTCGAGGCGCGCCAGCTGCGCGTTGGCGTCGGACAGCTGCTGCTGCGCCGCCTGCACCGCGTCGCTGGCGGCATAGTGCTGCTCGCGCAGCAGCTCCAGCTCGGCCTCGACTCCGGTCGCCATCGCGTCGAGCTCAGCTTCCTGCGTTTCCAGCCTTGCCAGCTCGGAGCGCGCCGCCGCCTCGTTGCGCGCCGCCTCCTCGCGCCGTGCCAGCGCCAACAGGTTCTGCTTGTGCGTCAACGCACCGCGCAGGTCGTGGTATTGCGACGCCACTTCGGCCTGTTCGCTCAGGCGCTCGACCTGGCGCTCCAGCTCCTGCTGCAGGTCGGCGATCCGCTCCAGGTTGTCGCGGGTGTCGGCCAGGCGGTTCTCGGTCTCGCGGCGGCGTTCCTTGTACTTGGAGACGCCGGCCGCTTCCTCGAGGTAGGCGCGCAGCTCTTCCGGGCGCGCCTCGATGATGCGCGAGATCATCCCCTGCTCGATCACCGCGTAGCCGCGTGCACCGACGCCGGTACCGAGGAACAGGTCGGTGATGTCGCGACGGCGCACCTGCTGGTTATTGATGTAGTAGCTCGATTCGCCCTGGCGGGTCAGCACCCGCTTGATCGACACCTCGGCGTACTGGCCCCACGGCCCGGTGAGCGCGCCGTCGCCGTTGTCGAACACCAGCTCGACCGAGGCGCGGCCGACTGGCTTGCGCGTGGTCGAGCCGTTGAAGATCACGTCCTGCATCGATTCGCCGCGCAGCTGCTTGGCGCTCGATTCGCCGAGCACCCAGCGCACCGCGTCGATCACGTTGGACTTGCCGCAACCGTTCGGGCCGATCACCGCGACCAGCTGGCCCGGTACCGGGATCGCGGTCGGGTCGACAAAGGATTTGAATCCGGCAAGCTTGATGTGGGTCAGTCGCAAAGCGGCCTCGAAGCGGGAAAAGTCGTCAGAAGCGGCGATTTTAGCAAGCCTTGCGCGAGCCGGGTCGTCCAAGCGTGCGAACGGGCGTACGCCAGCGCGGCAAAATCATGACAAAAGGCTAGCGATGACACTATTTCCATGACTGGTTTCGCCGCCCGCGCCGTGAGGCTGTGCCATAATGCCTGCTATGGAACCGCTATCGCTTGCCGACCAATTTCTGCTCGCCATGCCCAATATGGCCGACCCGCTGTTCGCCCACGCTCTGGTGTACGTCTGCGAGCACGGTGAACACGGCGCGATGGGCGTGATCGTCAACAAGCCCTCGGGCATCGCCCTGGCGCAACTGTTCGAACAGATCGGCCTGCCGATCAGCGACGAACAGGCCGGCCTGCCGGTGTACTTCGGCGGCCCGGTGCACCCGGATCGCGGCTTCGTGCTGCACACGCCGGTGGGCAGCTGGCAGTCTAGCCTCTTGGTCACCGACGACCTGGCGCTGACCACCTCGAAGGACGTGCTCGCCGCGGTGTCCAAGGGTGAAGGCCCGGACACGCTGCTGGTGTCGCTCGGCTATTCCGGCTGGGAAAGCGGCCAGCTCGAGGAAGAAATCTCGCAGAACGCCTGGCTGACCGTGCCGGCCCGCCCGGAGATCATCTTTGCCCACGCCCCGGAAGAACGCTACGACGCCGCGATGGCGCTGCTCGGCTTCGACCCCTCCTTGCTGTCCGGCGAGATAGGGCATGCCTGATAAACCCCCTCACGGCACCGCACTGGCGTTCGACTTCGGCGAGGCGCGCATCGGCGTCGCCGTCGGCGAGCTCGAGCTCGCGATCGCCCACCCGCTCGAAACCATCGCCACCGAGGCCAACGACGCGCGCTTCGCCCGGATCGCCGCCTTGATCGCCGAATGGCGCCCGGCGCAGCTGGTGGTCGGCCTGCCCACCCACAGCGACGGAACCGAGCACGAGATGACCCGGCTGGCGAAGAAGTTCGCCCAACGCCTGAAGGGCCGCTTCAACCTGCCGGTGTGGCTGGTCGACGAGCGGCTGACCTCGGTGGTGGCCGAGTCGCTGTTGGCCGAAGCCGGCCTGAGCGGACGCCGCCAGAAGCCGGCGCTCGACCAGGTCGCCGCGCAGGCGATCCTGACCACCTGGTTCGACGAGCCCGGCCAAGCGCTATAGCGTCACCGATGCGCAACAGACAGCGCCGCCGCTGTCGTTTCCTGGTTCTATACCCCGCCTTACTCGATCGAGACCCGGCCGGCGCGGCTGATTCTCGGCGTACTGACGCTGCCATTCGGCTGGAGCCTGGTGCAGCGCCTACGCCCCAGTGCCGGCTTACTCGCCCGGAGACCCGCGGAGGCCTCGAAAAGCTGTCGTGAGCGGCACGCAGGCGAGGCGGACGGAGCACAGAAACCGGAGTGGACTTAATGTCCATGAGGATTTCTGATCGCTGGGCGTATCACAGATACGCACGCAGACCGTCCAACGAAGCATCCGTGCCGCGCAACAAGTTTTTCGAGGTTCTCGCACATGACTACACGCCTGATCGGACTGATCATCTTCATAATCGGCCTCGCCGCCTTAGGCTATCTGTGGCGGCTCGGCAGCCGCGGCGCCGCATCGGCCAACTGGCCGACCGCCACCGGCACCGTGCTCGACAGCCGAGTCGACATGCGCTTTCGCACCGGCGGCGGCGATAGCGCCAACCGCGAGTCCTATCTCGGCCTGGTTCGCTACCGCTACAGCGTCGGCGGCCAGGACTACGAGTCGACCAACCGCCGCTTCCCCAACCCCGGCTACGGCATGAATGAGAGCGAAGCCGCCGCGGTGGTCGCCCGCTACCCTACGGGCAGCGTGGTCCGGGTCTACTACAATCCGGCCAAGCCGGCCGAGGCCTGCCTGGAAACCGGCGAACACTGGACCGCGTGGGCCGGCAAGGCGATCGCGCTGGTGATCGCCGCCGCCGGCGCGATGATGCTGCTGCGCGGCTGAGTTCGGCCGGCCTTATAACCGCAGGGCAAGTTGGCCCGGCCGCGACAGCGGCACCCGATAGGCCGGATGCCGACTTGATGCTTGAGCAGGCTAGGCTGCGCGGCCCCCACCCCTAGAGCAAGCCAAGCGAATAACCATTAGCCATATTCCTCAAGGAAATATAGCGTGGCGATTGTATTCGTTCACGGCCCTGGCAAAACCGGTTAGCATAAGCTATCGGGTTACCCTCCCCGCTTACCTACTGAATCGCACGGTTACCCTCGTGATACGCCTAGAAAATCTGGAAAAAACCTTTATCGTCGACGGCCGAGCCGTGCCGGCCTTGCGCGGCATCGCGCTCGACGTGCCGGCCGGCGAGGTGTTCGGCATCATCGGCCGCTCCGGCGCCGGCAAGAGCACGCTGATCCGCATGCTCAACCTCTTGGAACGCCCTGACAGCGGCCGCATCGTCATCGACGGCCAGGACGTCACCGCGCTGTCAGAGGCCGAACTGCGCGGCATGCGCCAGCAGGTCGGCATGGTGTTCCAGCACTTCAACCTGCTGTCCTCGCGCACCGTTGCCGACAACGTCCGCCTGCCGCTCGAGCTGACCGCCAGCGGCAGCCGCGCCGAGCAGAACGCCCGGGTCGACGAGTTGCTCGAGCTGGTCGGCCTGTCCGCGCACCGCGACAAATACCCGAGCCAGCTGTCCGGCGGCCAGAAACAGCGCGTCGGCATCGCCCGCGCCTTGGCCAACCGCCCCAAGCTGCTGCTGTGCGACGAGGCGACCAGCGCGCTCGACCCGCAGACCACCCAGTCGATCCTCGACCTGATCGCCGACATCAACCGTAAGCTCAAGCTGACCGTGGTGCTGATCACCCACGAGATGGGCGTGATCCGCCGCATCGCCGACCGCGTCGCGGTGATCGACGCCGGCCGCATCGTCGAGATCGGCCCGGTCGCCGAGGTGTTCCTGCACCCGCAGCAGCCGGCGACGCAGAGCATGGTCGCCGAGCTGTCGCACGCCGACGAGCTGGAAGACTCCGGCCTGCTCTCCAGCGCCACCGGCGCGGTGTGGCGGCTGACCTTCGTCGGCGCCACCACCCACGAGCCGATCCTGTTCGACACCGCGCACCGCTACGGTCTGTCGTTCAGCCTGCTGCAGGGCACGGTGTCGCGGCTGAAGGACCTGCCCTACGGCCAGCTGGTGGTCGAATGGCAGGGTGAAACGGACAAGTTGGCCGAAGCCCGCGCAGGGCTGACGGCGCGTAATGTGGTGGTGGAGGTATTGCGGTGATGGGACTCGATTGGAGCATTCTGGACTGGGGCGAAATCGCCCTCGCCAGCTGGGACACGCTGCGGATGATGGGCTGGTCGCTGCTGTTCACCGTGCTGTTCGGCCTGCCACTCGGCGTGCTGCTGTTTTTGACCTCGCGCCGCCAGCTGTTGCAGAACAACTGGTTCAACAGGGCACTGTCCTTCGTCGCCAACGTGCTGCGTTCGCTGCCGTTCCTGATCCTGCTGGTGGTGATGATTCCGCTGACCGCTTGGCTGGTCGGCACCTCCTTGGGCGTCGAGGGCGCGATCCCGCCGCTGGTGGTCGGCGCCACGCCGTTCTTCGCTCGCCTGGTCGAAAACGCGCTGCGCGAGGTCGACCGCGGCGTGATCGAGGCGGTGCAGTCGCTCGGCGCGAGCCGCCGGCAGATCGTCTGGAAGGTGTTGCTGCCCGAGGCCCGTCCGGGCCTGCTCGCCGCCGTTACCGTCACTGCGATCACGCTGGTGTCGTACACCGCGATGTCCGGCGTGATCGGCGGCGGCGGTCTCGGTGATCTCGCGATCCGCTACGGTTATCAGCGCTTCCAGACCGAGGTGATGATCGTCACCGTGCTGATCCTGATCGTGCTGGTGCAGTTGCTGCAGATGTTCGGCGACTGGCTGGTCGCCCGCGTCTCGCGCAAATGATTTCACGCCGGGCCGCCACGCTGGCCCGGCAGGTTTTTGCAGTCCCCGTCTCACTGGAAATCCTAGGAACGAAACAATGAAGAAGACCCTGATCTCGCTCGCGCTGGCTGCCAGCGCCTTTGCCGGCGCCGCCGTGGCCGGTGAAAAACTGGTCGTCGCCGCCAGCCCGGTGCCGCACGCCGAAATCCTCGAGCACATCAAGCCGGCGCTCGCCAAGCAGGGCGTCGACCTCGAGGTGAAGGTGTTCACCGACTATGTGCAGCCGAACGTGCAGTTGGCTGAAAAGCGCGTCGACGCCAACTTCTTCCAGCACAAGCCCTACCTCGATGAGTTCAACAAGAACAAGAAGACCAACCTGGTGCCGGTGACCGCCGTGCACGTCGAGCCGTTCGGCGCGTACTCGAAGAAGGTGAAGTCGGTCGCCCAGCTGCCGGACGGCGCGACCGTGGCGATCCCGAACGACCCGTCCAACGGCGCCCGCGCGCTGCTGTTGCTGCAGAACAACGGCCTGATCAAGCTGAAGGACCCGAACAACCTGCTCGCCACCTCGCGCGACGTGGTGTCCAACCCGAAACACCTGAAGTTCCGCGAACTGGAAGCCGCCACGCTGCCGCGCGTGCTCGACCAGGTCGATCTGGCGTTGATCAACACCAACTACGCGCTGGAGGCGAAGCTCAACCCGACCAAGGACGCGCTGTTCATCGAAGGCAAGCAGTCGCCGTACGCTAACCTGCTGGTCGCCCGTCCGGACAACAAGAACAGCGCCGCGATGCAGAAACTCGCCCGCGAACTCAACAGCGCCGACGTGAAGAGCTTCCTCGCCAGCAAGTACAAGGGCGCGATCGTTCCGGCGTTCTGATCCCCCTTCTGTCACATCCGCATGCAGCCACCCGCCTGGGTGGCTGTTTTTTTGCCCCTGTAGTTGCATTTGTACTTACAAAATAAATATAAATATTCATTTAAATGAATAGGACATCCTGAATAACAGGAATAAATCCCGGCCAAGCACTACCGGCATCACTGCTTAATATTCATTAACAGTTCACGGCAACGATTAACAGTTTCCGCGTTGATCTCTTTTCCGCCGCATGCAAATCTTCAAGCATGAGAAACGATATCGCCATGGCGCTGATTATTCCGTATTTTTTCGCACGCGCTTGAAACCGCGGCAGGAGGACCGACATGAAACCGCTGCTGAAGAAATGCCTGATCTATTCGCTGACCGCGCTGACGCTGGCGCAGCTGGCCGCCTGTGTGGTCGTTCCGGCCCGCCCTTATTACTATGATTCGCCTCATCCGCACTACTGGCATCACCACGATTATGATTAATGCGAATCTCCCTTCTCTCACCGACCGCCGTGCCAAACACGGCGGTTTTTGCTGATTGGCGATCGTCGCCATTAATCACCCGATAGCAACCAACCCATTAATCCGGATTTTTACATTAGGAAATATTCGGTAACCAAAGCCCTGACAAAACGGGATTGCCTGTTTAATTGGCAGACTGAATACTAGGGGCGTATTCAATGCATCGCATTGGAAACCGCCTAATCGAGATGAAAATAAAATGACTAGCTTCCGAAAAACCCTAAGCATCGCCCTATTCAGTGTCCTGGCCGCTGGCTTCGCCAGCAGCGCGATGGCCGAAACCGCCTGGCAGCACAACCACCCGCGCCGCGTCGAGGTGAACCACCGCCTCGCCAACCAGAACCACCGCATCAACCAGGAAGTGCGCGAGGGCGAGCTGTCGCACCGGCAGGCCAAGGGCCTGCACCGTGAAGACCAGCAGATCCGCCAGGAAGAACGCGATATGGCGAGCCAGAACCATGGCCACCTCACCAAGCAGGAACAGCGCACGCTGAACCAGCAGGAAAATGCCGTCAGCCGCCAGATCGGTCAGTAAGGCGGCGCGCCGGGCTGGCCAGCGCTTCGGCCAAGCCGGCTTAATGGCCGGCTGCCCACAGACCAAGAACAACCCTTCCGGAGACAAGCACCATGCTCAAGAAATCGCTGATCGGCGCGCTGGTCGTTGCCATCCTGCTGCCGCTGACCGCCTGCGCCTACCCGCCGCCGAACTGGCAACCGCCCCCGCCGGCACCGCGCTGGCAAGGCGGCCCTCCGCCGAACTGGAACCCGGCGCAGCACCCCTACTACCTGCACGCGATGAGCGACCTGCGGATGGCGCGCGCCTACCTCAACCGTCCGGACTACGACCCGGTCGCGCACGATGAGCGCATCGCGGTCAACGAGATCGACGCCGCGATCGGGCTGATGCGCCAGGCCGCTTTCGACGACGGCAAGAACCCGAACCAGCAGTTCCCGATTGATGCCAACCTGCGCCCGACCGACCGCTTCCACCAGGCGCTGATCCTGCTCGGCAAGGCCCGCCAGGACGCCAGCCACGAGGAAGATGACCCCTATCTGCGCGACCTGCAGCGCCGCATCGTCCAGCACATCGGCAATGCCCAGCGCGCGGTCAATATGGCGATCAACGACGCCTTGCGCTGAGCCGAGCGTCACGCCCCCATCGACCACCGTCACCGTACGGCGGTTTTTTCATGCCGGCCGGTTCGGCCAACCTTGCCAGCACCGCGATCTGTTTATGTGCCGCGCAACTGGCCGTAGCAGCTGGTCAGCCACGCATCGAGCCGTTCCAACTCACTGAAGAAGGCCTGCTGCTCGTTATCGGCCACCGCGACTCCCATCTTGCCCGCCCTCTCCAGCACCTCGGCCGACTGGCCCAGTGCACTGGCCCCAACCATCCGGCTGGCCCCCTTGATACGATGGGCAAACCAGGCAATCTGCTCCGCGTCCTGTTGTCGCAACGCCAGACGTAGCCCCTCGACATCGTCGTCATTGCTGCCCAAGAAGTCGCGCAATATTTCTTGCTCGACCGCCAGGTCCCCTTCGCTATAGACGGCAAGCATGGCTTGGTCGAGCGGTGGCAAGGCCGCCTGGTCTCGAGATGCCGGCTCCTCCTGTCCGGAACGACTCGTTGCCGAAGGGAGGTCCTCCGGATAGCCGCCGGTTAGCCAGCGCCCCAGTGCTTCCGATAGCGCAGCCAAACCCAGCGGCTTGGTGAGAAAGTCATCCATACCGGCGGCCTGGGTGCGTTGGACCTCCTCCTGCCCGGCATTGGCGGTGCACGCAATGATCGGCATGCGGGGCTGTCCCTGCTCCCTCTCCAGCCGGCGCACCTCACAAGCCAATTGGTAGCCGTCCATCTCCGGCATGTGGCAATCGGTGAGGATCAGGCCATAGCGCTTGTGCTGCCATTGCCGCAGCGCCTCGACGCCGTTCTCGGCCCAGTCTGCTCGGTAACCCAGTTTCTGCAGCTGTTTGAGGGTGAGTTTGCGGTTGGTCGGATTGTCTTCCACAAACAGGATCGGCAACAGATTGGCCGCGGCTTCCTGCAGCGGTTTCACCGACGCGGCGCGCGGCGACACCGCCTGGCCGGCCATGACCCTTGCCGGGATTTGCAATCGCGCAATCGTCCCCTTACCCAGTTCGCTTTCCAGCTCCACCTGCCCCCCCATCAACTCGGCGAGCCGGCGGCAGATCGCCAGACCGAGCCCGCTGCCCCCGAAGCGCCGCGTCGTGGTGGATTCCGCCTGGGTAAAGGGTTCGAACAGCTTGGCCATGTTTTCCGCGCTCATCCCGATCCCGCTATCGTGGACTTCGAAAACCAGCACTTGATGGGCATCCGCCATCGGGCCCGCGGTCGTCAGCCGCACCGCGATCGTCCCCTGCGAAGTAAATTTGATCGCATTGCTCAAGAAGTTCTGCAATATCTGGCGTACCCGCAACGGATCCGCCTCCACCGTCGTCGCGACCTCAGGGGCCACCCAGCTTTGCAGATACAGCCCGCCATTGGAGGCCGTCTCGCGATACAGGGAAACGACCTGTTCGATGAGAATCCGCGGGGCCACCGGTTCCGGATTGATGTCGAGCTTGCTGGCCTCGATCTTGGAAAAGTCCAGGATGTCATCGATCAGGCGTAGCAGGGTCTGCGCCGACTCCTGGATGGTGACGACCGTGTCCTGCTGTTCCGCGTCGAGCGACATGCCTTCCAGCAATTCCAGCATGCCCAGCACCCCGTTCATCGGGGTACGGATCTCATGGCTCATCGTCGCCAGGAAGGCGCTCTTGGCATGGTTGGCCTGATCGGCCTGATCGCGCGCCCAGCGAAGGGCGATTTCCGAGACTTTGCGTTCGGTGGTGTCAAGACAAGCGAGCAACATGCCGTTCCCATCGATCGAGCGCCCCTCCAGCTGAACCCAGATGGTCTCACCATTACGCTGCCTCAGGAACTGCCATTCACCATGGACCTCCCCACGGTTGTCCCTGCCTCGGAGCAAGGCGTCGCGAAACAGCCCCCACTCCGCTTCGTCAGCGAACAGCCCGCGAAGAGGGCGCCCTTCCATGCCTTGTTCGGAGAAGCCGAAGAGCTTGCAGGCGGCCTCGTTGGCACGACGAATCGAGAAATCGGTATCCAGGCGCAGCAAGCCCACCGGTGAGGCACTGTAGATCGCCTCTTCGTCCCGCAAGACCTCGAGCAATTGCTGCTCGCTGATCTTTCGTTTGTCCTCTTCCTCGTAATACCCCAGCGTTCTGGCAAACACATGCAGCAGCGCCGCGATGTCGGTAACGCATGGCCGATACAAGACGATATAGGCCTTCAGCGTTCCCCCGAGCTCGGCCGGCCAGCACATCCAGCCGGGCAGGCTGGTGATAGCCCGCTGTACATCCTCCAACTCTTGTCCAGGGTGGTCGACGTGCTCCGGCAGCAACCCGGCCAGTACCCGGCTGCCGTGTGGCGGTGCAGGACCACGACTGATCAGACAACCGGTCTCCGCCAGCGAAAAGCGGATGAGGGTCTCGAGCAGCGCGTCGAACACGGTCGGGCGTGCCCCCCCTTCCAGCAGCATGTTTTCAATCTGGGAGATGGCCGACAGCAGGGCCAGGCTGTGCTCCAGCGAGAGTTCGGTCTGCCGGCGCTTGTTTTCGTTGCGGATGACCAGCAACGCCAGGGCCTCCCCCTCCGATGCCACCGAGCTGGCGGTGATGCTGGCATGGAACGTCGCCCCATCCTGGCACCGTCCTGTGGCTTGATCGCGACGTCGTAGCAACAGACTGGCGACCTCCAGCCCCTCAGGCTGGCCGTTGAGCGTCAGGAACCGGGTAATGTCTTGGCGGACCATGCTGTCGACGGGGAAGCCGAACATCCGGACCGCCCCTTGATTGGCCATCAGAATCTGATTGTCGTGCCGGATCGCGAAAATGGCTTCATCGGTGGAGTCGAGGACGCGCTGCACAAAATACAGCGGCCGCATCACTCGGCGCGCCAGCACATACAGCAAGGCCGCGAGCAAGAGCACGGTCAGGCCGGCCAACACCAAGGTACGCAGCAGTTCGCCGCGGTAATGGCGGATGCTGTCCTCGGTCTCTATAGCGCTGAGGTGCGACACCTCCCGGAACAGCTGGCTGGCCTCGATCAGCAGCCGGCTATTCAAGACAATGGCCGCTTGCCGCTGCTCGGCGCTGATCGTCGCCCCCGGCTGCGCCAAGCGCGCGACCTGGCTCTCGCTGCTCGTGCCTAACTGGCGGGCCAGTTCGGCGGTCTCGATCAACTGGCGGTGCAGCGTCTCGCTTTGCATGGCGCGGACGGTCTGCCGCAAGCGTTCGAACAGCAGGTCGGCCCGCTCAGCCACCGCACGCTGCTCAGACTCTTCGGTGCTGTTGAGCCGCCGGCCCAGTTCGGCCCGGACCTGCAGCGCGCTGCCCTGTGCGCGCAGGCTGCGGCTGAGAAACCAGGTGTTGAGCTTGGCATCGGTCAAGCGGGTCATTTCCGGGTTGGACTGGGCGCCCAGCACAAAGCCGCTCTCGACCAACAGGGCATCCACACTGTCGAGCAAGTGCGTCACCGCCAGCGCGTACCCGAAGCCCAGTGCCTCCTCCCGCCGAAACGGTCGGACGGTCAGCGCACGATCCACCTCCAGACGGAGGCGTTGCAGGTTGTCGATGGCCTGGAGGACCTTGACGCCCGGCACGCTCAGCGCGACCCCGTCGATCTGTTGCAGCCCACGCTGCAAGGCGGATTCGCTGCTCTGCTGGAGCGCCTTCAACTGCACTAATTCCTGTGCGGACGGCGCCGTCTCCCGGGCCAGCAGCACGCGCGTCTGAGTGCTCTCTTGCTGGATCAGATCGGCCGCCGCGTAGAGCAGTGTGCTGGACTGGTTCAACTTGTCCAGGCGTGACGCGAGACGATACTGGTCGAGCGAGCCGCTCAGCAGGATGCTGAAGATGACGGCCAGGATGACGCACAGCCCAGCCACGATCCCGATGACCGCTCGACTGATGGCCCGGGTCTGATTGACGCTGGCGTAAGGGGGGCGCATTGCTTCCTTTCTGTCTTAGAGCCTATTCATAATCTTGCTGCGCGGCCCTGATCGGGGCTCATGCGCTCGGCGTGCGAATCTAGTGATTCGCTCAGCGATCGGAAATCCTCATGGACACCACGTCCATTCCGGTTTCTGCGCTGCTCTTCACCCCGCTGAGGCCCGCTCGCGACAGATTCTGAACAGGCTCTTATTCGTCGCTGCTTTCTTCCACCACGACGGCAATGCGCGACACGCCGTAACGGTCATGATGCTCGCGCAGCACCTCTAACTGAGTGGCCGTGATCCGACTGCCGGCGGGCAGCAGCAGGTGGCCGCTCTCGCCGAACAGGTCCTTGGCCAGCAAGGCACCGGCGGGAACATGCCACAATTCGATTTCTTGTAACGAGCCGGGATCCGGGGAGACAGCCATCGGGGCTCGAGCAGACTGCTGGCGGGCAAACTCGGTTTCGTCGAGTTCAGCGGCGTAATACGCGAAGGGGTCGACTGGCGGACGCGGACGCGACATGACCAGGCTGATCGCCTGCTCCACGTCGGCGGGCTTGGGCGGCTTCACGATGAAGTCGTCAGCGTGCAGCTGCACGGCCTGCACCACATTGACGCGGTCGGAGTAGGCGGACAGAAACAGGAAGGGCAGATTGGGCGAATTGATCGTGTGCCCGCAACGCAGCTCCTTGAGCAGATCGAGCCCATTCATCGGGCGCATCTCGATATCGCAGATGATCAGGTCCACCACGCGGACCTCCAGCAGGCGTAACGCCGTCGTGCCGTCTTGGGCCTGCGAGATCAGCTCCGGACGAAACCCCATGGCCTTCAGGCCCTGGACCATCAGGGTGCGGACCAGCGCCTGATCGTCGACGAGCAGCACCCGTAATTTTGCGTAGTCGATAGCCATATCAATACCCCTTAATATTCAAAGCCAACACTATGACGATAGACTAATTATCGACGGCTTTGAATGGCATTTGCGATACTCGAGGCGCTAAGGACCCAATGCCTTCGATTACTGACAAAAACGAGTATGGCTCGTCGCATTCCATGCCGGTGCCAACACAGGAGGGCGCCAGCTGCGCGGCAACGGGGGTTGTTATCTAGAGGCTCTAATGCTGCATCGCTCGATTGGCAGTGCCGCTTCGCTGGTCTAGCGTGGGATAAGAGCCGCTAAGATGGCGACGAGGGGACGACGATGGCAGGACGGACCAGGATCGGGCTGGTGATGGCCGGTGGCGGGGCGCGCGCCGCCTACCAGGCCGGCGTGCTGCTGGCGGTGGCCAAGCTGTTACCGGCCGGCGTCGGCAATCCGTTTTCGATCATCTGCGGCAGTTCGGCCGGTGCGATCAACGCCGCCGGCCTCGCCTGCGGCGCCGCCGAGTTCCGCCGTACCGCGATCGCCCTGTCGCAAGCCTGGCAACGGTTGCACGTGCCGATGATCTACCGCGCCGACGTCGGCTTCTTCGTGCGACGGGGCCTGCACTGGGGGCTGTCGCTGGTCAGCGGCGGCCTCGGCCCATACAACCCGCGCGCGCTGCTCGACAACGCGCCGCTGCGCGAGTTGCTGTCTGGCTTCATGCGGCTCGACCAGCTCGGCCCGGCGATCGCCAGCGGCGCACTCGACGCGCTCGGCATCACCGCCTCGAGCTACAGCACCGGCCATTCGGTGACGTTCTTCGACGGCCGCCCGGAGCTGACCGGCTGGCAGCGCCAGATACGCGCCGGGGTACGTGCCACACTGACGCTCGACCACCTGCTCGCCACCTCGGCGATCCCGATCCTGTTTCCTGCGCAGCGCATCGCCGAGCACTACTACTGCGACGGGGCAATCCGCCAGCTGGCGCCGCTGTCGCCGGCACTGCACCTGGGCGCACAAAAGCTGTTCGTGATCAGCCTGTCCGGCGCGCACCTGCCGAACCCGCACCACGGCCCCTGGCACTACCCGTCGCTCGCACAGGTGTTCGGCCACCTGCTCAACAGCGTGTTCTTCGACGGCATGGCCAGCGACATCGAGCGGCTCAGCCGGATCAACCAGACCGTGTCACTGCTGCCGCCGGACCTCTTGGCGCAGCACGCCACGCCGCTGCACCGGGTCGAGGTGTTCACGCTGGCACCGAGCCGGCCGCTGGAAGAGATCGCACAGGAGCACGCCCACGAGTTCCCGGCCATGCTGCGCTTTCTGCTGTCAGGCACCGGCGCCACCCAGCCGCACGGCCTGTCGCTGGTAACGTATCTGCTGTTCGAACCGGGCTTCTGTCACGCGCTGGTCGAGCTGGGCTACCACGACGCGCTGGCCCGCCGCGACGCGATCCGCGCCTTCCTGGAGCTGCCCGGCGGCGCCCCGGCGACCGGGCTCGCCGATTGACGCGGCCGGACCCGGCTGCTTATGCTGCCCCTCCCATCATCGACCAGACTGCTCCGACCTCACCATGCGCCTGATCCTCGCCATCCTGGTTCCCTGGCTACAGTTCCTCACCATCGGCCGACCGTTCGCCGGGCTGTTCTGCCTGGTGCTGCAGCTAACGCTGATCGGCTGGATCCCGGCAGCGATCTGGTCGGCGTATGCACTGAGCCAGTACAAGACCGACCAGAAGATCGCCCGGGCGATGGGACGGCACCGCTGGGCCACGCGGGTTGGCGCTTCGGCCAAGCTGACCCGGTCGCGGCCCGGCCCAGAGCTTTACCATAGCGTTCGATAGCCGTCCGCGATCACCGTCAGCGCAAAATAGCCGAACAGCACGGCCGAGCCGACATTGCAGTACAGCACCAGTCGGTTGCCGAGCAGGTGCCGGCCGCGGCCGGCCAGAAGCGCCAGAAACCCACTCCAGACCAGTCCGCCGGCGAAGAACCCGCCGAGGAACACACCGTTCATCAACGCCGAGCCGTCGGTGGACTGGGCGATGATCGCGCCGCCCACCGCGGCGAACCAGAAGAGCGAGGTCGGCGAGGCCAGCGCCATGCCCAGACCGCGCAGCAGCTCGCGCCGGGCCGACCAGGCCGCGCTACCTGCGGCGCGCTCGCCCGCTAGCGACCCGGCGTCTTGCCGCGATGCCTGCCAGGCCGCCAGCGCCATCCGCCAGGACAGCCAAATCAGCACCGCCCCGCCGCCCAGCCACAGCAGCCAGCGCACTGAGGTGTAATTGAACAGCAGCGCCAGGCCACACAGCGACAGCAGCGCGTAAAACAGGTCGCCGAAGCAGGACCCCAGGCCCACCAGGAAGGCAGGCCGCGTTCCGGACCGCATGCCGGTGTTGATCAGCGCGGTATTGACGACGCCCAGATCCAGGCACAGCGACAGCGAGAGCAGAAAACCCTTGAGGATGACCGCGAACATGGGGTAGGGCCTTGTGCAAAGTGAGCAATGCCGCAAGGTAACGCGCCCGCTGCCTGGCGGTATTGTCAAAAATTGATCTGGCGGAATTGCCCCGGGGTCATCCCACAGAAGCGGGAAAAGGTCCGGGTGAAGTGGGCCTGGTCGGCAAAGCCGGCTTCGAGCGCCACCTCGGCGATCGGCCGACCGGCACGCAGCAACCGGCGTGCCAGGCCGAGGCGTTGCTGCATCAGCCAGGCCAGCGGCGGCAGACCGACCAGACGATGAAACGAGCGCACCAGATGGGCCGGCGAGATGCCTTCCGCGGCCGCCAGCGCCTCGAGGCTCGGCACCGTGCTCAGGTCGCTGAGCAGCCAGTCCTGTACCCGCGTCGCCCGCGCCAGGTCGAGCGGCAGGCGGGTCGGCGCCGCCTTGTGCTTCGCCTGTTCAAGCAGTAGCGACAGCAGCGTCACGCAGCCCTCTTCCGCTTCCGCACCACGCGTCTGCGCGACGGCGCCCAGCGCCCGGACTAGCCCGGCATCACGCGCACAAGGTTGGCCGAAAGCGAACGGGGTGTGGAAATAGTGCTCGAACGCCGCCGGCTGCACATAGAACGACAGACAGCGCCAGGCCCCGTCGCTGACCGCGCGACTTGCCTGCACCTCCCCCGGGTTGTAGGTAGTCAGCGTCGCGGTATCGGCCTCGAAGGTCTTGCCGTCCAGCCACACCTGTTCCAGTCCGTTCAGGCTGGCGCTGATCACGAACTCGTCGTGGCTGTGCTTGGGAAAGCCCTGGGACGGCACGCTCACCAGGGCGAGTTCGAGAAAATCGTTGCGAAAGGAGATCATTTTTTCAGGAACGCGAGACGCGCCAGAGCCGGGCCACCGCCCAGCCTGACGCGATCCGGCCTCAGCTCAGCGGCAGCGTCAACACGCCGGCCGCGCCGGCACGCTCGCGCAGCGCCGCGTACCACGCCTCGAGACGCGGCCGGCCTTCGCTCGGCAGCTCGAGGTTCAGCCAGTTGTGCACCGAGCAGCCGACTGCGATGTCGGCGAGGGTGAACACATCGCCGGTCAGGAACGGCGCGTCGGCCAGCCGCTGCTCAAGCATAGGCAGCAACAGTTCGGTCTTCTGCCGCGACGCCTCGATCGCCGCCGGGTTGCGCTCGGCCGCCGGGGTGCGGATCAGCCCGGCGAACGCCGGCGTCAGCGCCGGCTGCAAGGTGGTCGCCTGCCAGTCGAGCCAACGCTCGACGTCGGCGCGCTGCTGGAGACCGGCCGGGTACAGCGGCGTGTCCCCCTGCTTCGCGGCGAGATAGCGCAGGATCGCGTTCGACTCCCACAGCACGAAACCGTCGTCCTCGATGGTCGGCACCAGGCCGTTCGGGTTCAGCGCGCGATACTCCGGTGTGGTCACCACGCCGAACTGCCGGCCAGCGTCGAGCCGCTCGAAACCGATGCCCAGCTCCTGCGCTGCCCACACCACCTTCTTCACATTGGTGGAATTGATCCTGCCCCAGATCCGCAACATGCCGTCCCCTTGTTGAACCGTTAACGTCCGAAAGCGTCAGTGTAGCGCCGCGCCATGACGTCCGGGAACCGCGCACAACAAAACAGCCACCCGAGGGTGGCTGTCGATCACGGCAGAGGCAAACGCTCAGCGCTTGCCGCGCGGCTTGCTGCTCGCGGCGGTGCCGGCGGTGGTGCGGCTGCCCGGCTTGTTGCCCTTAGGCTTGCGCGCGGCAGCCGGTGGCGCATCCTGGAAGCGTTGGGTCGGGTGGTGGGCGGTGCGCGCGGTGTTGAAGCGCTGGCCCGGGCGGGCCGGACCGCTGCCTGGTGGGGTCGGCGGGATCAGATGGTGCTTGCCGTAGCCGATCAGGTCCTGGCGGCCCATGTCGAGCAGCGCGCCGTGGATGATTTCCCAGTTTTCCGGCGCGTGGTAGCGCAGGAAGGCCTTGTGCAGCTTGCGGCGGTAGCCGTCGCGCACCACGTCGACCTTCTCGGAGCTGCGCGCCAGTTTCTTCAGCGGGTTGCGGCGGGTATGCCACATCGTCGTCGCCATCGCCATCGGCGTCGGCATGAAGGTCTGCACCTGGTCGAGGCGGAAGTTGTTCTTCTTCAGCCACAGCGCCAGATTCATCATGTCCTCGTCGGTAGTGCCCGGGTGCGCGGCGATGAAGTACGGGATCAGGTACTGTTCCTTGCCGGCCTCCTTCGAGAACTTCTCGAACAGCTCCTTGAACTTGTCGTAGCTGCCCATGCCCGGCTTCATCATCTTGGAGAGCGGGCCCTCCTCGGTGTGCTCCGGCGCGATCTTCAGATAGCCGCCGACGTGGTACTTGACCAGCTCCTTGATGTACTCGGGCGACTTCACCGCCAGGTCGTAGCGCAGGCCCGACTGGATGTTGATCTTCTTCACCCCCGGCAGCGCACGTGCCTTGCGGTACAGCTGGATCAGGCTGCTGTGGTCGGTGTTGAGGTTCTCGCAGATGTCCGGGTACACGCACGAGAGCTTGCGACAGGACTTCTCGATCTTCGGGTCTTTGCAGGACAGCCGGTACATGTTTGCGGTCGGGCCGCCGAGGTCGGAGATGTGGCCGGTGAAGCCCTCGGTCTTGTCGCGGATTTCCTCGATCTCTTTCAGGATCGACTCTTCCGAACGGCTCTGGATGATGCGGCCCTCGTGCTCGGTGATCGAGCAGAAGGTGCAGCCGCCGAAACAGCCGCGCATGATGTTGACCGAGTACTTGATCATCTCCCAAGCCGGGATATGTGCCTTGCCGTAGGCCGGGTGTGGATTGCGCGCGTAAGGTTGGCCGAACACGAAGTCCATCTCTTCGGTGGTCAGCGGGATCGGCGGCGGGGTCAGCCAGACGTCGCGCTCGCCGTGCAGCTGTACCAGCGCTCGGGCATTGCCCGGGTTCGATTCCAGGTGCAGGGTGCGGCTGGCGTGCGCGTACAACACCGGGTCGTAGGCGACCGCCTCGAACGACGGGATGCGCACCACGGTCTTGGCGCGCTGCGCGCGGCGGATCGCCACTCGGTCGTGCACGTTCATGAACTTGATCGGCTGGACTGTCATGGCCTGGGCCGTCGCGCCGCTCGCCTCGGCCTGCTTGGCCGCCTGCTCGGGGATTTCTTCGTAGGGGTTGATGTGCGCGTCGACCCGGCCCGGGACGTCGACGGTGGTCGAATCCATCTCTTCCCACTCGTCGTTCGGCTTCCAGCCGTGCGGCACGATGAAGGCGGTGCCGCGCACGTCGCGCATCTCGGACAGCTTCTCACCGGCGGCGGCGCGGTGGGCGATCTCGACCAGCGCGCGCTCGGCGTTGCCGTACAAGAGGATGTCGGCCTTGGAGTTGACCAGCACCGACGGGCGCACCTTGTCGCTCCAGTAGTCGTAGTGCGCGATGCGGCGCAGGCTCGCCTCGATGCTACCGATCATCACGCCGACGCCCGGGTAGGCCTCGCGGCAGCGCTGCGCGTACACCGTCACCGCGCGATCGGGGCGCTTGTTCGGCTCGCCGTGCGGGGTGTACGCATCGTCCGAGCGCGGCTTCTTGTCGGCGGTGTAGCGGTTGATCATCGAGTCCATATTGCCGGCGGTCACGCCGAAGAACAGGTTCGGCTTGCCCAGCTCGCGGAACGCGTCGGCGCTGTGCCAGTCCGGCTGTGCAATGATGCCGACGCGGAAACCCTGCGCCTCCAGGAGACGCCCCACCAGCGCCATGCCGAAGCTTGGGTGGTCGATGTAGCAGTCGCCCGACACCAGGATGATGTCGCAGGAATCCCAGCCGAGCTCGTCCATTTCAGCGCGGCTCATCGGCAGGAACTTGGCGGTGCCGAAGCGCTGCGCCCAGTACTTGCGGTAGGAAGTGATCGGTTTGACGTTGCTGGTCGGTGGCGTGTTCATGGTGGGTGTGGTTTCCGGCAAGGCGCGCATTATGCCAGAAAAGCGCGCTGGGCTCAGCAAAAATCCTGCTCAATCAATCATCTACGCAAAAACGGCAGACCGGGTCGGCGGTCTGCCGTTTGTGGGTCCAAGGTTGGCCGAAAGCGCGGCTCAGTGGCTGTTCTTACCGGCTTCGGCGAGGCGGCGCTTATGCTCGCGCTCGTTCTTCAAGTCCTCGCGCTCCTTGATGCGGCGCGCTTCGCGGGCCTTCGACTCCTCTTCCCAGACGCGCCATTCGTCCGGGGTCTCCAGCGTGATCCGGCCGATCGCGCCAGCGCGAAAATCGGTCAGCACGATCTCGGCGGCCTTCTGGATATTGACTCGGCCGCCGCCGAGCATCGCGCCGCGGCGGCGGCCGATCGCGTCGAGCACCTCGACGTCCTGCTGGCCGTCGACGCCGTCCTTCAGGCCGTAGCGCGCCACCAGCTCGTTCGGGTAGTTGGCGATCAGGTAGGTCAACAGCACCAGCGCGACCTCTTCCTCGTCCATCGCGTTGCGGCCGACCGCGCCGCTGGCGGCGAGGTTGTAGCCGCCCTCTTCGACGATGATCTTCGGCCACAGCATGCCCGGGGTGTCGAACAGCCAGAAGCCGTCGGCGAGGATGATGCGCTGCTCGCCCTTGGTCACGCCCGGCTCGTTGCCGGCCTTGGCGACCTTGCGGCCGGTCATCGTGTTGATCAGCGTCGACTTGCCGACGTTGGGGATGCCGCAGATCAGCACGCGCAGCGGCCGCTCGACGCTGCCGCGGTTCGGCACCAGGTCGAGACAGGCGTCGATCAGCTTCTTGGCCGGCGAGCGCTCGCCGGCGTCCATGCCGATCGCCTGGGTGTGGCTCTTACCCTTGTAGTAGTCGATCCACTGCCGGGTACGTTGCGGGTCGGCCAGGTCCTGCTTATTGAGGATCTTCAGCGCCGGCTTGCCGCGGGTCAGCTGCGCGATCATCGGGTTGGCGCTGGACGCCGGCAGACGCGCATCGAGCATCTCGATCACTACGTCGATGTCCTTGACGCGTTCGGCCACCGCCTTCTTGGCCTTGTTCATGTGGCCTGGGAACCATTGGATCGCCATCGGTTTATCGCTTTCGTAAAGGGTCGAGCAAGGACGTCAGTCCGTTCAGCTGGATTTCGTGCGCCAGCGCCAGCAGTCGGCCGATCTCGCCGGGCGGAAATCCCTGACGGGCGAACCAGTCGAGGTAGTTTTCCGGCAGGTCGGCCAACAGCGTGCCCTTGTACTTGCCAAACGGCATGCGCAGGGTCACCAGGGTTTCCAAATCAGCGGCTTGCATCGCGGGAGGACTCGTCGGGAAGGGGCGCATTGTGCCAAAGCGCGCGGCGCTTGGCGAGCGCGGACCAAAAAGCGTTGATGCCGGTCAAGCCGGCTGGACGACGATGTACTAGGCCGTCGTCAATTGGTGCGACGATGATCTGTCTGACGGCATTTCGATTACGGCCGGTTCGCGCAGAGCCGTTGCACGGGTGCCTCGCGGTGCCCGTTTTTTTATAGCTGAATCGCCTTGCCGTCGTTGAACACCAAATAGCCCTTCACCACCCGGTAGATGAACCAGATCCAGGTGATGCCGAGGATCAGGAAACCCACCAGCACCACCGTCAGCAAGCCGCCGACCAGGTAACCCGCCAGCGCCCACCAGAAGGTCTTGATCTGCCAGCGGAAGTGGCTCTCGTAACGGGTGCCGATCATGTCCGGCAGCTTGACGTAGTTGACCACCACGCCGACGATCGCGGTCACCCCGACGAACAGGCTGATCGCCTGCAGTACGTACACCGCCATCGTCAGGTTGCTCAATTTGTGGTCGTCGATCCGGCTGATCACCGGTTGTTCCGGGGTTTGGTACATGCAGTCTCCTTCAGGGTATTCAGTCCGCCGCCAGCCCAAGCGTAGCGAACAGCCCAGTCAGACGGCGCCGCGCCGCGCGGTGCGCCCGGCGGCTGGTATCAACCAGCCCGGCCGCGGCGCCGCTGGCCGCCGGCTCGGCCGCGCACCAGCCGCGCAGCACGCCGCGTTCGGCCGGCAGCGCCGCCGGCAGCAGCACCGGCGCGGCCGAGCTCACGGTCAGGCCGAAGCGTTGCGCCAGCTCCTGCAAGCGCCGGTTGGCCTCGTCGAGCTCGGGCAGCTGTGCCGGCGTCACCAGCACGTGGGTCAGCCCCAATACCGCAATCCGCGCCGCCAGCCAGTCGGCCGCGTCGGAGAGCCGCGCCGCCGTCGGCGCTTCTCCCAGATTAGCGCGCAGTGTGGCGCTGAGCATCGCGAGCAGCCGGATGTCCGGCAGCAGCGCCTCGGACAGGCGCAGCGGCGCGAGCTCCAGCGCTTCGGCCGGCGGCAGCTGCGGCGTGCCCGGTGCGGCGTGCTCGACGTCGGTCAACAGCGCCAGCGCGCACAGGCGCTGGGCGCTCCCCAACGTCAGGCTGGCTCGGGCGATGGACAGCGTGTCTCGGACTTCGTTCATGAGTGATCTCCTAGTCTGGCGTTATCCAGGCGGCGGAAGATCATCTGCGAGAAAAACAAATGCCGCCTGGTAGCGGCGGCATTTGTCGGGAATGTGTTCTGTATTTAGTGTGCACGCGTTCCCTGGTGCCGCCGTGACGAGCGGTACCAATAAAACGAAACGGAGGAGAAGGCGTGCTGGGGATTCATGCGTATCATGCTGCGCCCCATCGCGGCCGGCTGTCAACCCTGCGGCCATGACAGCGGACAAAAAACCGGCGCGGGGCTATGCCCGGCGCCCGGTTCGGTCGACCTAATAACTTGAAATGGCCCTCAAAGCGTCGCGAGCGGGCGTCAGCTCGGGGCGGACAGCGCGCAGGAACCGGAATGTACTGGAGTACATGAGGATTCCTGACAGCTGAGCGAATCAATAGATTCGCACGCCGACTGCCTAACTCGAGATCACGCCTGCGCAGCAGCTTTGCGGGCCGGTTCTTACATGTTCGGGTAGTTCGGCCCGCCTCCCCCCTCCGGCGTCACCCAGTTGATGTTCTGGGTCGGGTCCTTGATGTCACAGGTCTTGCAGTGCACGCAGTTCTGCGCGTTGATCTGCAGGCGCGGTGTGCCCTCCTCGCGGCCGACGATCTCGTACACGCCGGCCGGGCAGTAGCGCTGCTCCGGCGCGTCGTATTCGGCGAGGTTGACCTCGATCGGAATCCGCTTGTCCTTCAGCTGCAGGTGCGCCGGCTGGTCTTCGCTGTGGTTGGTGTTGGAGATGAACACCGACGACAGCTTATCGAAGGTCAGCACCCCGTCCGGTTTCGGATAGTCGATTGGGATGCACTCGGCGGCCGGTTTCAGCGTCTCGTTGTCGGCATGCTTGTGACGCAACGTCCACGGCGCGCGGCCGCGGAACAGATAGGTGTCGAGCGCCGAGTAGATGAACGCCGGCCACAGCCCCCAGCGGAACGACGGGCGGATGTTGCGCACCTTCCACAGCTCGTCGTACAGCCAGCTCTGCTTGACCTTGGCGCTGTACGCAGTCGCCTCCAAGCCCGCGCCGCCCGACTCGCCGGCCAACACCTCGACCACCGCCTCGGCGGCGAGCATCGCCGACTTCATCGCGGTGTGCGTGCCCTTGATCTTCGGCACGTTCAGGAAGCCGGCGGTGTCGCCGACCAGCACGCCGCCCGGGAAGGTCAGCTTCGGCAGGCTCTGGATGCCGCCCTCGCTCAAGGCGCGCGCGCCGTACGAGATGCGCCGCGCGCCCTCGAACACCGGCTTGATGTCCGGATGGGTCTTGAAGCGCTGGAACTCCTCATATGGCGACAGGTAGGGGTTCTGGTAGTCGAGGCCGACCACGAAGCCGACCACCACCTGGTTATCTTCCAGGTGATAGAGGAACGAGCCGCCGTAGGTAGCGGTGTCCATCGGCCAACCGACGGTGTGGGTGATGCTGCCGGGCTGGTGGTTCTCCGGCTTCACCTCCCACAGCTCCTTGATGCCGATGCCGTAGGTCTGCGGATCGGCGCCGTCGCGCAGTTTGAAGCGCTCGAACAGCGTCTTGGTCAGCGAGCCGCGACAGCCTTCGGCGAAGATGGTCTGCTTGGCCCACAGCTCCATGCCGGGTTCGCCTTCCAGCTCACCATTCTTGCCGGTGCCGACGTTGCCGGTGGCGACGCCCTTCACCGAGCCGTCGGCGTTATACAGCACCTCGGCGGCGGCGAAGCCCGGGTAGATCTCCACCCCGAGCGCCTCGGCCTGCTCGCCGAGCCAGCGACAGAAGTTGCCGAGGCTGACGATGTAGTTGCCGTGGTTGTGCATCTGCGGCGGCGTCGGTAGCTGCACCGATTCGGTCTCGGTCAGGAACAGGAAGCGGTCTTTCGTCGCCGGGGTGTTCAGCGGCGCGCCCTTTTCCTTCCAGTCCGGGATCAGCTCGTTCAGCGCCTTGGGCTCGATCACCGCGCCCGACAGGATGTGCGCGCCGATCTCCGAGCCCTTCTCGAGCAGGCAGACGCTGATGTCGCGGCCCTGCTGTTCGGCCAACTGCTTGACGCGGATCGCGGCGCTCAGGCCGGATGGCCCGCCGCCGACCACCACCACGTCGTATTCCATGTATTCGCGTTCCACCGTGTCTCCTTTGCGCGGTGCGTCATTGCCTAATGATCGAATCATGCAATGAGTCGTGGTCGGGCGTCAAAATCAAACAAGCGTTTAAACGGTGCCGACCGCCTGCAGCGTGGCGATTTCGCCCTCGTCGTAACCGAGTTCGGCCAACACCGCGGCGGTGTGCTCGCCGAGTTTGGGCGGCGCCTGCCGGTACTGCGGCGGCGTCGCCGACAGCCGGATCGGGCACGCCACCAGCGGCACCGCCTGGCCGGCCGCGTCGGTGAGCTCGATCCGCATGCCGCGCGCGACGGCCTGCGGGTCGGCGAACGCCTCGGCCACCGAGTTGATCGGGCCGCACGGCACGCCGGCCGCGTCGAGCCGGTTCAGCCAATCATCGCGCGTGCCGGCGCAAAACGCCTCGGCCAAACGGCCTACCAGCTCGTCGCGGTGCGCGACCCGCGCCGGGTTGGTCGCGAAGCGCTGGTCCTGTGCCAGAGACGGCTGACCGATCAGCTCGGCGACCGCGCGGAACTGCTTGTCGTTGCCGCAGGCGAGGATGAAATGGCCGTCGGCGGCGGCGAACACCTGATAGGGCACGATGTTTGGATGGGCATTGCCGAGCCGGGGCGGCGTGGTGCCGCTGACCAGATGGTTCATGCCGACGTTGGCGAGCATCGCCAGCGCGCAGTCGAACAAGGCCATATCGATGTACTGGCCGCGGCCGGTGTGGTGCCGGGAGAGCAGCGCCGCCTGCACCGCGTTGGCGGCGTAGAGGCCGGTGAACAGGTCGGTGACCGCCACGCCGACCTTGTGCGGCTCGCCATCGGCCGGGCCTGTGATGCTCATCAGCCCGCTCATCCCCTGCACGATGTAGTCGTAGCCGGGCGCCGCGGCGTACGGGCCGTCCTGGCCGAAGCCGGTGATCGAGCAGTACACCAGGCGCGGGTTGCGCGCGGCGAGCGTTTCGTAATCGAGACCGTATTTCGCGAGGCCGCCGACCTTGTAGTTTTCCAGCAGCACGTCGGCCTGCTCGGCGAGGCGCTGCACGATCGCCTGCCCGTCCGGGCGGGTGATGTCGACGGTGACCGAGCGCTTGCCGCGGTTGGTGGCGAGAAAGTACGCGGCGGTGCCGTCCGGCAGGCTGGGCGGCGCCCATTGCCGGGTGTCGTCGCCGAGGCCGGGGCGTTCGACCTTGATCACGTCGGCGCCGAGGTCGGCCAGCAGCTGGCTGGCCCACGGCCCGGCGAGCACACGGGAGAGATCCAGCACCTTGATGCCGGACAGCGCGCCTTGGCCTTGCATGGGGTGGTCCTTTGTAGAGGGATTCGGCCAACGTTGAGCTTGTTGGAATCGAGGTTGGCCGAGTGGGTGGTTTTTATTGAAGCGGCACAGGGCATTGAAGCATCCGCCTCGCCGGCGCGGTCCTGCTCCGAACGCGATCACAAACATCCCATGAGCCAGCCGGGGCCCTTCCGCCGCGCCGTCCGGGAGACGTTCGGCGAGGTCTTAAGCCGCCGTCTGTTTGAGCGATTCGACGTTAGCGAATCGCGAGTTCGGCGGCGCCTCGCCGGGCGTTTCCCGGGCGGAAGCAAGCGGCGGCGGGGCTCGCCTTTTCTTTGCTTACTTTCTTTTGGCGAAGCAAAAGAAAGTAAGGCCGCGCCGGCGAGGCGGATCGCTCAGCCATCTGTAATGGTTCGGTCAACCTCATGCAGCCCCAGGTTGGCCGAACCACACCGACAGGCCAATCAGAACGCCGCGATCCCGGTCTGCGCGCGCCCCAACACCAGCGCGTGCACGTCGTGCGTGCCCTCGTAGGTGTTCACCGCCTCCAGGTTCATCATATGCCGGATCACGTGGAATTCGTCCGAGATACCGTTGCCGCCGTGCATGTCGCGGGCGACGCGGGCGATCGCCAGCGCCTTGCCGGCGTTGTTGCGCTTGATCAGCGAGATCATCTCCGGCGCGGCCTGATCCGTATCCATCAGCCGGCCGACCTGCAGGCAGGCCTCGAGGCCGAGCGCGATCTCGGTCTGCATGTCGGCGAGCTTCAGCTGGATCAGCTGGGTGGCGGCGAGCGGCCGGCCGAACTGCTGGCGGTCGAGCGTGTACTGGCGCGCGGCGTGCCAGCAGAACTCGGCGGCGCCCATCGCGCCCCAGGCGATGCCGAAGCGCGCCTTGTTCAGGCAGCCGAACGGCCCCTTCAGCCCCTTCACGCCCGGCAGCAGGTTGGCGTCCGGCACGAACACCTCGTCCATCACGATCTCGCCGGTGACCGACGCGCGCAGGGAGAACTTGCCGTGGATCACCGGCGTCGTCAGGCCGTCCATGCCGCGCTCGAGCAGGAAGCCACGGATCTCGCCGGCGTCGTCCTTGGCCCACACCACGCACAGGTCGGCGATCGGGCTGTTGGTGATCCACAGCTTGCTGCCCTTCAACACCCAGCCGCCGTCGACCTTCTTGGCGCGGGTCTTCATCCCGCCCGGGTCGGAGCCGGCGTCCGGCTCGGTCAGGCCGAAGCAGCCGACCAGTTCCCCGCGGGCGAGCTTCTCCAGATACTTGTCCTTCTGCTCGTCCGAGCCGTACGCCCAGATCGGATGCATCACCAGGGACGACTGCACGCTCATCGCCGAGCGGTAGCCGGAGTCGACCCGCTCGACCTCGCGGGCGATCAGGCCGTACGCGACGTGGCTGAGACCGGCGCAACCGTAGCCGTCGATGGTGCAGCCGAGCAAGCCCAGCTCGCCCATCTCGGACAGGATCTCGCGGTCGAAGCGCTCCTCACGGTTGGCGGTGAGCACGCGCGGCATCAGCTGCTCCTGGCAGAACGCGTGCGCGGTGTCGCGCACCAGCCTCTCCTCTTCGGTCAGCCGCGATTCGAGCAGCAGCGGGTCTTCCCAGGCAAACGCGGCGCGGTGTTGGGTGGCAGCCATCGGGTCTCTCCTTTGTCGTGGTCCGGCCGTATTCGGCCGGTTAAAATGTTCCGCCAAGCGGAATCGTATTCTGCAATGCAGAACAACATACTCCGTCGTTCTCACCATGTAAAGCAACTCTTTACAGCCCTAACAGCACGGGTATCCTTGCGCCATGGAAAATACTTCGCACGATCCGTTGTCCGCCGACCCGGCGGACGACGATAAGGATCGCCTGTTCGTCACCGCCCTGGCCCGCGGGCTGGCGGTACTCGGCGCGTTCCGCCCCGGTGAGGCCGGCCTGTCCAACCAGGAACTGGCGGCGCGCACCGGCCTGCCCAAGTCGACCGTGTCGCGGCTCACCTACACGCTGACCCGGCTCGGCTACCTGGCGCAGGAGGCCGACAGCGGCTACTACCGCCTTGGCCTGTCGGTGCTGGCGCTCGGCTCGGTGGTGTTGGCGAGCTACGACATCCGCAGCATCGCCGCGCCCTTGATGCGCGATTTTGCGCTCAAGCACAACGTCTCGGTCAGCCTGGCGATGCGCGAGGGCACCGACATGCTCTATCTCGAGACCTGCCGCAGCCCGGCACGGGTGACGGTGCAGCTGACCGTCGGTTCGCGCGTGCCGATCGCCACCACCGCGATCGGCCGGGCGTTCTACGCCGGGCTGTCCGAGCACGAACGCGACTCGCTCGACGCGCAGTTGGCCGAACGCTACGTCGACGACTGGCCGGAATTGCACAAGCGGCTGCAGCAGAGCCTGGCGCAGTACCGCGCCTGCGGCTATGCGGTGTCGTGGGGCGAGTACGGCCCGGAGGTGATGGCGATCGGCGTGCCGCTGCCGTCGCCGACGCCGGGCCAGCCGCCGTTCGCACTGAACGCCAGCGGCCCAAGCCTGCTGTTCACCCCGAGCGTGCTCGAGCACGAGATCGCACCGGCGTTGGTCGAACTCGCCCAATCGGTCGTTCCGACCTTGTAACAGCGCGCGAGGCTGGGTGCCTCGTCCGAATGAACGAAAAAAAGCCGGACGCGATGTCCGGCTTTTTGTTGATGGCTTAACGGGCACTGTCTACCACACCCGGGGGCGTGGCGGCGTCGCCACGGCACGGCGCGATCTACGCGCGTCCGCCGTGAATATAGTTGACCAGCTGGTCGATCACATACTGCTGTTCGACGATGGTGGCGTGCACCAGGTCACCGATCGACACCACGCCGAGCACGGTATTTTCTCTGTCGAGCACCGGCAGGTGGCGAATGTGCTTTTCGGTCATCAGCGCCATGCAGTGCTCGACCGTGCTCTCCGGCGTCACGTACAGCACCTTGCTGGTCATGATGTCACGCACCCGGGTGCCGGCCGAGGTGCGGCCCTGCAGCACGATGCGCCGGGCGTAGTCGCGCTCGGAGAAGATCCCCTGCACCTCGCCGCCCTCCATCACCAGCACCGCCCCGACATTGTGTTCCGCCATCACCTGCAGCGTCTGGAACACCGTGGCGTCCGGGCTGACGAAGATCAATTCCTGGCGGGCCTTGTTAGCTAGTATCTGGCCGGCATTCAGCATGGCAAATCCCCTTTGCGCTGGAATAAAACAACCCTGCAAACACTATAGCAACTCGGCCGCGCCTCGCCCGGCCAGCGCACTGACCGCGCGTCCTAAACCTTACTCGGCGCGGATCATCGTGCCGACGCCGGCGTCGGTCAGTATCTCCAGCAGGAGCGCATGCGGCACCCGGCCGTCGATGATGTGCACCGCGTTGACGCCGTTCTTCGCCGCGTCGAGCGCCGAGCTGATCTTCGGCAGCATGCCGCCGGAGATGGTGCCGTCGGCGAACAACGCGTCGATCTTCTTGGCGGTCAGCCCGGTCAGCAGCTGGCCCTGCTTGTCGAGCACGCCCGGGGTGTTGGTCATCAGCACCAGCTTCTCGGCGCGCAAGGTTTCGGCCAGCTTGCCGGCCACGAGATCCGCGTTGATGTTGTACGCCTCGCCGTCGAGGCCGACGCCGATCGGCGCGACCACCGGGATAAAGTCCTGGCTATCGAGCAGCGACACCAGCGCCGGGTCGATCGACTCGATCTCGCCGACCTGGCCAATGTCGATCGCGCCGGCGTCCGGCGACTTCAGGAACAGCTTCCTGGCGCGGATGAAGTGGCCGTCCTTGCCGGTCAGGCCCACCGCCTTGCCGCCGTGCTTGTTGATCAGCGACACGATCTCCTTATTGACCAGGCCGCCGAGCACCATCTCGACCACGTCCATCGTCTCGGAGTCGGTGACGCGCATGCCCTGCACGAACTCGCCCTGCTTGCCGACCTTTTCCAGCAGCTCATTGATCTGCGGGCCGCCGCCGTGCACCACCACCGGGTTCAGGCCGACCAGCTTGAGCATCACCACGTCCTTGGCGAAGCCTTCCTTCAGCTTGTCGTCGGTCATCGCGTTGCCGCCGTACTTGATCACCAGGGTCTTGCCGGCAAATTGCCGGATATAAGGCAGGGCTTCGGCAAGAATCCGCGCCTGTTCGCTGGCCGTCACGGTCATGATTGCTCCTCTGTTTATCGCAGGTTTTCCGTTGCCTGCCATTCTACCTACGCCACCTGCTGAATTTTCATTTATTAATCTTGCGGACGGTAGTAACGCGCGGTAAAGTGCCCGTCAAATTGCTGAAAAACGGTTCACTACCATGACGAACACGACCCGCTGGCAACGCAAGAAAGACGTCCGCCCCGGCGAAATCCTCGACGCCGCACTGACGCTGTTCGTCGAGAAGGGCTTTCGCGCCACCAAGCTCGAGGACATCGCCCGCGCCGCCGGCGTGACCAAGGGCACGCCGTATCTGTACTTCGCCAACAAGGAAGAGATCTTCAAGGCGGTGGTGCGCGAGACCCAGGTCGCCAACCTCTCAAGGCTGAAGGCGCTGAGCGAACAGCACAGCGGCCCGACCCGCGAACTGTTGTTCGCCTTCGTCGAGCGCTGGTGGCAGGACGTCGGTGCCACCCCGTCCGGCGGCCTGTGCAAGCTGATCATGGCCGAGGCGGCTAACTTCCCGGAGCTCGCGCAGTTCTACTACAGCGAGGTGATCCTGCCGGCGCGGCAGATGATCGCGCAGGTGCTGGAGCGCGGCATCGTCCGCGGCGAATTCCGCGCGGTGCCAATCGAGGCCACCGTCGAGACGCTGCTCGCACCGCTGATCCAGCGGCTGATCTGGGCGCACTCGTTCGCCATCGTGCCGGGCTGCTGCTCGGCCGCCGACGCCGACCCGCGCGAACAGCTGATGCACGGGCTCAACCTGATGCTGCACGGCCTGCTGCCACGCAACTGACACAACAATAAAGACCACCCACGAGGAAGTACCATGTTTGACGCCGCCCGGCCGCTGTTGCTGGCCACGCTGATCACCGCCCTTGCCGCCTGCAGCAAGGCGCCGCCGCCCGTCGAGGAAGTCCGCCCGGTGCGCTACGCCGTGGTCGGCGACGACGCGTCGCTGCCGAGCGAACGCTTCGCCGGCGAGATCCGGGCGCGTCAGGAGACGAAGCTCGGTTTCCGGGTCGCCGGCAAGGTGGTCGACAAGCTGGTCAGCGCCGGCGAGCACGTGAAGAAGGGCCAGGCGATCGCCCGGCTCGACGCGCACGACTACGCGCTCGACCTGTCGGCCAAGCGCGCGCAGCTGTCCGCGGCCGAGAACGACCTGGCGCAGAAGGAGGCGGACCTGAAGCGCTTTAGCGAACTGCTCGACAAGCACTTCATCAGTCAGGCGCAGGTCGACCAGCAGAGCAACGCGGTCAGCGCCGCGCGTGCTCAGCTGACCGCAGCGCGCGCGTCGGCCGATGTCAGCAGCAACCAGACCGGCTACGCCACGTTGACCGCCGTCGCCGACGGCATCGTCACCGAGATCAGCGCCGAACCGGGCCTGGTGGTGTCGGCCGGCCAGCCGGTGGCGACGCTCGCCGCCGACGGTGCGCGCGAGGCGGCGATAGCGGTGCCGGAGAACAAGCTCGCCGCGCTGCGCGCCGCCAAGTCGTTCACCGTGACCCTTTGGGCGGCCAACAAGAGCTACACGGGCAGGCTGCGCGAGCTCGCCGGTGCGGCCGACCCGGCCACCCGCACCTACGCCGCGCGGATCGCGCTCGACGCGCCGGACGACGCGGTGAAGCTCGGCATGACCGCCAGCGTCGGCCTGCCGAGCCAGGACAACGACCCGCTGACCCGCCTGCCGCTGACCGCCTTGCTCGACGAGCAGGGCAAGCACTACGTCTGGGTGATCGACCCGAGCACCCGCAAGGTTGGCCGAAAGCCGGTGACCGTCGCGACGATAGGCGCCGACTGGGTCGCGCTCGCCGGCGGCGTCGCGCGCGGCCAGCAGGTGGTGACCGCCGGCGTGCACCTGTTGCGTGACGGCCAGCGCGTCAGCCTGCTCAAGGAGTAAGCGGCGTGTCGAAAAAACTCAATCTTTCCGCCTGGGCGCTCAACAACCAGCCGCTGGTGCGCTACCTGATCGTGATGCTGATGGTGGCCGGAGTCTGGGCGTACACCCAGCTCGGCCAGAAGGAAGACCCGGAATTCACCTTCAAGGCGATGGTGGTGCAGCTGACGTGGCCGGGCGCCACCGCCGACGAGACCGAACAGCAGGTCACCGACCGGATCGAGAAGAAGCTGCAGGAGATGGCCGAGCTCGATTACGTGAAGAGCTTCACCAAGCCGGGCGAGGCGCAGTTCGTGCTCAGCTTGCGCGAGGACACCCCGGCGAAGAAGGTGCCGGAGCTGTGGTACCAGGTGCGCAAGAAGCTCGGCGACATCAAGTCGACGCTGCCGTCCGGCGTGCAGGGGCCGTTCTTCAACGACGAGTTCGGCGACACCTTCGGCAACCTGTACGCGGTCACCGGCGACGGCTTCAGCGACGAGGACCTGCGCCGCTACGTCGACGACGCGCGCCACGAGCTGTTGCGCGTGCCCGACGTCGCCAAGGTCAACATCGTCGGCGAGCAGGACGAGCGCATCTACGTCGACCTCGATACGGCCAAGCTCGCCACGCTCGGTCTCGACGCGCGGCAGATCTGGCAGGCGCTGGCCGAACAGAACGCGCTGAGCCCGGCCGGCACCTTCGACACCGCGTCGGACCGGATCTTCGTGCGCGTCAGCGGCGCCTACCGCAGCGTCGACGCGGTCGCCAACACGCCGATCCGCGCCAACGGCCAGACCTTCCGCGTTGGCGACATCGCCCGCGTCAGCCGCGGCTTCATCAACCCGCCCACCTTCAAGATGCGCTTCGACGGCAAGCCGGCGCTTGGCCTCGCGATCAGCATGAAGGATGGCGGCGACGTGCTGAAGCTCGGCACCAACCTGAACGCGACGATGGCGCAGATCCGCGCCAAGCTGCCGGTCGGCGTCGAGATCCACGCGGTGTCCGACCAGCCGAAGGTGGTGAAGGACTCGGTCAACGAGTTCATGCACTCCTTGGCCGAGGCGGTGATCATCGTGCTGGCGGTGAGCTTCTTCAGCCTCGGGATGCGCACCGGCGTGGTGGTGGCGTTGTCGATCCCGCTGGTGCTGGCGATGACCTTCGTCGCGATGTACTTCTTCAAGATCGACCTGCAGCGCATCTCGCTCGGCTCGCTGATCATCGCGCTGGGCCTGCTCGTCGACGACGCGATCATCGCGGTCGAGATGATGGCGCTGAAGCTCGAGGAGGGCTGGAAGCGCTTCGACGCCGCCACCTACGCGTACACCAGCACCGCGTTCCCGATGCTGACCGGCACCCTGATCACCGCCGCCACCTTCATCCCGGTCGGCCTCGCCAAGTCGAACGCCGGCGAATACGTGTGGAGCCTGTTCGCGGTGGTCGGCATCGCGCTGATCCTGTCGTGGATCGTCGCGGTGGTGTTCACGCCGTATCTGGGTTACAAGCTGTTGCCAAACAACCTGGCCAACCACGGCCACGACAGCCCGTACGACAAGCCGTTCTACCAGCGCTTCAGGCGTCTCGTGACCTGGTGCCTGGAGCACCGCAAGCTGGTGATCGTGGTGACCTTCGCCGCGTTCTTGCTGTCGCTCGGCGCGTTCAAGCTGTTCGTGCAGCAGCAGTTCTTCCCGTCGTCGAACCGGCCCGAGCTGATGGTCGATATGTGGCTGCCGCAGGGCGCGAGCTACGCGGCGACCGAACGCGAGGTGAAGAAGCTCGAAGGCAAGCTGAAAGGCGACGCCCATATCGACGGCGTCACCAGCTACATCGGTGGCGGCAGCCCGCGCTTTTACCTGCCGCTCGACCAGCAGCAGCCGCATCTGAACTACGCGCAGCTGATGGTGATGACCCGCGACGAGAAGGTGCGCGAGGACGTCAAGCACAAGCTGGAGAACCTGTTCGACACCGACTTCCCGCTGGTGCGCGGCCGGGTGACCCGGCTCGAGAACGGCCCGCCGGTCGGCTACGCGGTGCAGTTCCGCGTGATGGGCGAAGATCACGGCAAGGTGTGCCAGATCGCGGCCAAGGTGGAAGACTTGCTGCGCGCCAACCCGGGCACCCGCCATGTCAACAACGACTGGGGCGAGCAGCTGAAGGCCTTGCGCGTGACGATAGACCAGGACAAGGCGCGCGCGCTCGGCGTGTCGACGCAGGGCCTGGCGCAGCAGCTCAAGACGCTGATCTCCGGCACCTCGGTCACCGATTACCGCGACGGTGACCGAACCATCGGCGTGGTCGCCCGTCTGAACGAGGGCGAACGCAAGGACCCGGCGGGCCTCGGCAACCTGATGATCCAGACCGCCAGCGGCCGCTACGTGCCGCTCGCGCAGATCGGCCAGATCAGCTACGCGCCGGAGGAGAGCATCATCTGGCGCCGCAATCGCCTGGCGACGATCACGGTGCGCGCCGACGTGGCCGACGGCGTGCAGGCGTCGGACATCTCGCTGGCGCTGTGGCCGAAGCTGCAGCAGCTCGAGAAGACGCTACCGCTCGGCTACCACATCGAGCTCGGCGGTTCGCTCGAGTCGAGCCAGCGCTCGCAGCAGGCGATCAACGCGGTCGCTCCGTTGATGCTGGTGATCGTGGTGACGCTGTTGATGCTGCAGCTCAAGAGCTTCCAGCGCACCGTGATGGTGCTGTTGACCGCGCCGCTCGGGATGATCGGCGTCACCTTGACACTGATCATGTTCCACGCGCCGTTCGGCTTCGTCGCGATGCTCGGGGTGATCGCGCTGGCCGGCATGATCATGCGCAACTCGGTGATCCTGGTCGACCAGATCGAGCAGCACATCCAGGACGGCTACGACCGTTATGAAGCCATCATCGATTCCACGGTGCGGCGCTTCCGGCCTATCATGCTGACCGCATTGGCGGCGATCCTGGCGATGATCCCGCTGACCCGCAGCACCTTCTGGGGGCCGATGGCGGTCGCGATCATGGGCGGCCTGTTGGTCGCCACCGTGCTGACGCTGCTGTTCCTGCCGGCGCTGTACGCGCAATGGTTCCGGGTGCTGCGGCCCGCGCCACACGAACAAGAATGACGAGAATTCGCATGAGCCCAAGAAGACTTACCCCCCTCGCCGGCCTCCTCGCGCTGACGCTGGCGCTGCCGGCCGGCGCGTACGACCTGGTCGGCGCCTGGCAGGCGGCGCGCGACTACGACTCCGGCTTCTCGGCCGCGCGCAACCAGCGCGACGCCGGCCAGGAGCAGCAGGCGCAGGGGCTGTCGCTGCTGTTGCCGCAGGTGGGCCTGTCGGCCAACTACAATGCCACCAACACCATGAAGCCGGCCGGGATTCCCAGCTTCGAAAGCCACGGCTACGGCGTGCAGCTGACCCAGCCGCTGTTCGACGTCGGCAAGTACACCGGCTACCAGAAGGGCAAGATCGGCACCGCGCTCGCCAACACGCAGTTCTCGGCCGCCGAGCAGCAGCTGATCGTCAACGTGGCGCAGGCCTACTTCGACGTACTGTTGGCGCGCGACACGCTTGACGCGCAGCGCGCCGCCAAGAGCGCGTTCGCCACCCAGCTCGAGCAGGCGAAGGCGGCGTTCCAAGTCGGCACCGCCACCATCGTCGACACCTACGAGGCGCAGGCCGGCTTTGATTCCGCCGCCGCCAAGGAGATCGTCGCGGTCAGCGACCTGGAGGTGAAGGAAAACGCGTTTCGCAAGCTGACCGGGCTCGACCCGAAGGGCATCCAGCGCGTCAACGAGCCGCTGACGCTGACCCCGCCGACCCCGGCCACGCTCGACGCGTGGCAGAGCCAGGCGCTGGCGAGCAGCCTCGACGTGAAGGGCAAGGAACAGTCGCTGGAACTGGCGAAGCAGGACGTCACCGCCAAGAAGGGCCAGCACCTGCCGACCGTGGCGCTGACCGCCGGCTACCAGGACACCATCAGCAACTCGCCGTTTGCCGTCCTGCAAGGCCAGCAGAGCCAGCGCGGCAGCACGGTCGGCGTGCAGCTGACGATGCCGCTGTTCGCCGGCGGCGGCATCAACTCGCAGGTACGCGAGGCGGTGGCGAAGGAGGCGCAGGCGCGCGACGACCTGGAAGCGACGCGTCGCCAGGTGAACGAGAACGTGCGCCGCGCCTACCTCGGCGTCACCAACGGCGCCGCGCTGGTGCGCGCGCAGGAGCAGCTGTTGGTGTCGGCCAAGGCCAAGCTCGACTCGACCAAGCTCGGCAAGGAAGTCGGCGTGCGCACCAATATCGACCTGGTGCAGGCCGAGCAGTCGTACTACGAGACGGTGCAGAGCCTGGCGAGCGCGCGCTATTCCTACCTGAACGCGCGGCTGCAGCTGGCGCAGGCGGCAGGCACCTTGGAGCCGCCGGTACTGATCGACGTGAACCGCTCGATCGGTCAGAGCACGGTGGCGCCGGCGCTGTCGGATGCGACGCCGGTGCGGAAGGTGAAGTCGACCAAGAAGCCCGGCTGAGTACTGCTTCGGCCAACGTTGAGCCCGCCTCTTTGGCGGGCTTTTTGTTGTCGGATCTTCGTAGGAGCCGCTTGATTGGGCTGTGGCTTTGTCGGTCTCGCCCGACCGGCGACCTACTTTTCTTGCTTCGCCAAGAAAAGTAGGCAAAAGAAGGCGACCCCAGTGCGCTGGCCTTCGGCTTCCCTCGCGCCTGCCAAGCGGCCAGGCGCCGCCGAACTCGCGGGCGGCTAACGTCCGCCCACTCGAACAAGCGGCGGCTTAAGACCTGCCCGCTTGACGATCGCTCGGCAGCGCAAAGGGGGATGGGCAGGATGATTGCGGCGGAAGTGGATTTGGAAGGTTAAAAGCGACGGCAGGTTTGTGGACTTACTCGCCAAGGTTGGCCGAAATCGACCTTAGCCAGCTAGATCAAACTCGAGCTCTTTCGACTGACCTTATGGGTTATTCACAGCAAGACACCATCTGGTGGTTTTATCCACAACCACCAATCGCTCTCGCACTTTGCTGATTTTCCAAACCAACTCACGACTGCCACCTACGACCACCCCATCCCCTTCGACGCCGCCGAGGACGGCGCGGCCAACGGGGGAAGTCGGCGAGCACTGTCCGAGTGCCGGCTTTAGCCGGCGCGAGTTGCGCAGCCGCCCGTTGGTCGCGGCGTCCGCAGGGCAGCCCGCGACAGCGGGCCGGCGTCGTGGGGTCGCCTTTTCTTTGGGTACTTTCTTTTGGCGAAGCAAAAGAAAGTACCCCGCCCCGCCGGGCGGGACCGGCGCTGCCCGCAGCCTCCACTACGTTGGCCGAAACACACGATGGGTTATGGCATAAACGCCTTTACCCATCCTACGTGCTGCAAGCGCTGGGAGATGAACGCGGCGAACACAACCGACTTCAATACCCCGATGCTGACCGCCTGCCAGCAGGTCGCCGTATAGGGGAACATCAGCGGGAATAGCGGGTTGAAGAGCCTGGGTAGAGATAACGCTCGGCTGACCGGTAAATTGACGACAACGGACGATGTGGTTGCCGGGGACAAGAGCCTAATCAACCACATTCATCCTAATGATTCCGGAGGCACGACAGGAATGCCACTATGATAGAGTCGCCATATCTTATGAGGAGGCACTCCCCCTTTATGTCCAATACAAACCGTTACGGGCTCTCCAGGACCATACCTGAGCCAGTTAAACGTCAAGTACGACAAGAGTGCGGATTCGGATGCGTAATTTGCGGGTCTTGCCTAATCCAATATGAACACTTCTCACCGCCGTTCACAGATGCTCAAGAACATAACCCGGCAGGAATAGCACTACTTTGTCCCCAGTGCCACGATAAGAAAACAAGGGGCTTCATGGACCCCCACGAAGTCTTACGGGCAAGAGCACAGCCCTATTGCAAGATCAATGGCACTTCTCGCGAGAAGAACCTGTTCTCAGTCCGCCATCAAGCAATAAAAATAGGAGGCTCTTGGTTGAGAAACTGCCAGATTCCAATCCTCTGTGCGGGCTTGCCACTACTGCATTTTTCGAGGGACCCCGCTACTGGGACACTCCTCTTCTCAGGACTCTTCTTCGACTCAACGGGCCGACCAACTCTTGTTATTAAAGAGAACGAGTGGATACCGTTTGTATCAAACTGGGATGTTGAGATAGCCGGTGGTTCCTTAGCAATCCGATCAGCCCCAGGTCAAGTCTCTCTTCTATTACAAGTCGAACACGGTCAAGGAATCATCGTGGAACGGTTAAATGCCTTGGTGTTTGGTCGAAGACTTGTTGCGGATGCTGAGAAACTCCAACTTCTCGACTCAGAAGATAATTTAATCTTCACAATGTCAGACTGCCTCATGGATAACTGCCATGTAGGCATGTCGATCTAGCGTACTGAAACCCTTCCACTCCGCCCCACCTCCACCATGCCCCGACAATTCGGGGCATGGACGCTTTCTCGCCCCGCAAACCGGCGACTACGCCGGCTCCCGCACTGACACCTTGGCCAACGCGGCCTGCCTGCGGCTGGCGCCGCCGCTGGGCAGCTACTTGAGTGACCGGACGCCCTGCCCCTGCTCCGTTTCGCCCGCTTCGGCCAACGCAGGGCTTATCCACAGCCCGCCACCCACCCGCGAAATGATCCACAGGCGCGGCTCGCACCGACCGGGCTTGGCCGAACGTCACAGCTAAGCGCTACGTCGGCGACTCCGCCGCCCGCACCTGCCGCAAATGGTGATAGACCGTGTGCACCGACACGCCGAGCTGCTCCGCCGTGACCCGTACCGCGTCCTTGATGCCGAACACCTCGCGCGCATGCAGCGCCTGCACCACCTGCCGGTTGCGCGCCCCGCCCGGCTGCGCCGCGTCGACCTCGGCGATGGTGCCCGCCACCACCTTGTCGAGCATGTCGTCGACGCCGTGCACGAACATCTCCGGCGTGAAGCCGCCGTCGCCCTTCGCCGGCACGTCGAACACCGGCTCGTCGCCCGGCAGCAGGCCCTGGATGAACTCCAGCAAGGGCACGTTCAAATTCATGTGGATACACAACAGCCCGATGATGCGCCGCTCCTCGTTGCGGATCGCGATGGTGATCGAGCGCATCTGCGCGCCGCCGGGGCTCTTCGTGTAGTAGACCTTGGTGTGGCGCGCGCCGCTGCGCTCGAGCTTGTCGAGCATCCGCCGCGCCAGCTCGGACAGCGCCGAGCCCTCCTGACGGCCGCTCAGCGCGCCGCACACCTTGATCACCGAGTGCTCGATGTCTTCCAGCGAGTGCAGCACGAACTCGACATGTTGGCCGAACAGCGTCGCCAGGCCGTCCAGTGCCACCCGGTAATGGTTGAGCAGCGCCCAGTCGGCGCGGCTCAGCGGCAGCCGGGCGAAATCGAGTGCATCGTTCTGGTTCATCATCATCCGTTCAAATTTTTTTGAATGCGTTGTAACCGGTACCGCGCCAGCTTCCTCACCACGGGCAGCGCGACACCGGTCCGGCTAAGCCGATGAACACGCGGTGTTTCCCCGTAGCGCGTGACATCGTCGTGCCGGCAGCGGCCGTCGTCGCGGCCACGTCAAAATGTTCGTTTATTTTCGTATTGTGCTTAATTTAAGTTCGTTTGTGTTCAATTTTGTGTCAAAATTGACCTTGCCAATAGCAAGTCTCCGGTTTCGTTCAATAATTTTTGAAACACCCTCATCGACAAGACCGGGAGTCTACCCATGAACGCGCCTGCTACCACCGTCGAACTGCCCGCGCAGCTCTGCAGCCGCCGCTGGATTTTGCCGAGCGGCTGGCTAGGCTCAAGTGTGGCTGCGCTACGTGCTGGTGCCCGGGCTGACCGGCGACGCGGCGAAGATAGACCGGTACCGGACACGCCGCCCCGAGCAAACGCATCCGGGGTCTGACTACCGTCTGCCCCGCGGGTAAACCGGCCCGAAGCGCGGCGATCGCCGTGCTTGCAGCGGCCGGATAGTGCTTACCACCACCTACCCTTAGAATTTGGACAGATCTTTATGAGCAACGACATCCTCGTCATCAATTGCGGCAGTTCTTCGCTGAAGTTTGCCCTGATCAATCCGCAGACGCAGGAGGCGCTGCTCACCGGCCTGGCCGAGAAGCTCGGCCTGCCGGACGCCTACATCACCGTGAAATACGACGGGCTCAAGGAAACCGCCGAGCTCGACGAGGGCAACCACGCCGGCGCGATGCACGCGATCATCGCGGCCTTGAAGACGCGCAACCTGTTCGACCAGGTCGCCGCGGTCGGCCACCGCGTCGTGCACGGCGGCGAGAAGTTCAAGGCATCGACCTTGATCGATGAGCACGTGATCGCCGAGATCGAGGCGTGCGCCAAGCTCGCGCCGCTGCACAACCCGGCCAACCTGCTGGGCATCCGCACCGCGATCGAGTGTTTCCCGACCTTGAAGCAGGTCGTCGTATTCGACACCGCCTTCCACCAGACCATGCCGGAACACGCCTACCTGTACGCGGTGCCGATGGCGCTGTACCGCGAGCACGGCGTGCGCCGCTACGGCTTCCACGGCACCAGCCACCGCTACGTATCGGCCGAGGCGGCCAAGGTGCTCGGCCTGCCGCTCTCTAACAGCGCGATCGTCGTCGCCCACCTCGGCAACGGCGCGTCGGCCGCCGCAGTGCTGAACGGCCGGAGCGTCGACACCACGATGGGCCTGACCCCGCTCGAGGGCCTGGTGATGGGCACCCGCTCCGGCGACATCGACCCGGGCGCGCTCGCCTATATCGGCGCAGAGCTGGGCCTCGACCTCGACGGCGTCACCGACTTGCTCAACAAGCAGAGCGGCTTGCTCGGCCTGTCCGAGCTGTCGAACGACTGCCGCGAGATCGAGGATGCCGCCGCCGAGGGCCACAAGGGCGCTCTCTTGGCGCTCGACGTGTTCTGCTATCGCCTCGCCAAGCAGATCGCCGCGCTGACCGTGTCGCTCGGCCGCCTCGACGCGCTGGTGTTCACCGGCGGCATCGGCGAGAACTCGTCGATCATCCGCGCCAAGGTGATCGCCCGACTCGGCTTCCTCGGCCTGACCTTGGATGCCGCCGCCAACGAGGCGGCGATCCGCGGCAAGGCGGGCAAGATCAGCGGGCAGCACGGCCCGGCCGCGCTGGTGATCAACACCAACGAAGAGCTGATGATCGCGCTCGACACCGCCGCGCTGACCGCCTGAAGGACCCTGCGATGCAAAACTTCTATCTGACCCCGATCGGCAGCCAGGCCGGCCTGACCAGCGTGTCGCTCGGCGTGATCCGCGCGCTCGAGCGCGTCGGCCTGCGCCCGGGCTTCTTCAAGCCGGTCGCGCAGCCTAGCCACGGCGACGAGATCCCGGAGGTGTCCAGCCACTTCGCCCGCGAGCTGTTCCACCTGTCCCCGGCCGCGCCGCTAGCGATGGCCCGCGTCGAGGCGCTGATCGGCCAGGGCAATAGCGACCAGCTGATGGAAGAGCTGGTCGCGCTCTACCAGCAGTCGGCGCAGAACGTCGACGCGGTGGTGATCGAGGGGCTGACCCCGGACTCCGAACGCGGCTTCGTCGCCGGCCTGAACGCGGCGATCGCGCGCAACCTGAACGCCGACCTGATCTTCGTCGTCAACGCCGCGCAGGCCGACGCGCGCGGCGTCGCCGATCAGCTCGACATCGCGCTGCAGGAATTCGGCGGCCAGGCCAAGCTGGCCGGTTACGTGCTCAACAAGCTGCCGGAAGGCACCGACGTCGACTCGTTCGCGCGCGCGGTCGCACAGGCCAGCCGCCAGCCGGCCGCCGCCAAGCCGCTGTTGCTCGGCGCGGTGCCGTACGAGGCGGAGCTCGCCGCGCCGCGGATGCTCGACGTCGCGCGTTTCCTGAAGGCGCGCGTGGTCAGCGAGGGCAAGTTGGCCGAAACCCGGGTTCGCGACATCGTCGTCGCCGCGCGCTCGGCGACGCATATGCTCGAACGGCTGAAGCCGGGCGCGCTGATCGTCGGCCCGGGCGACCGCACCGACGTGATGCTGGTGTCGGCGCTGACCGCGTTGAAGGGCGTGCCGCTCGCCGGCCTGCTGCTGACCTGCGATTCGCTGCCCGAGCCGGCGGTGCAGTCGCTGGTGAACCCGGCGCTGTCGTCGGGCATCCCTATCCTGCTCACCGACGCGGACACCTACACCACCGCCAGCCTGCTCGCCAACCAGAGCCCGCACGTGCCGTCCGACGACCTGGCGCGGATGGAGCGGGTGGTCGACTTCGTCGCCGAACACCTGGCGGTCGAGCCCTTGAAGCTGCGCGCCGGCGAACCCGCCGAGCCGCGCTTCCCGCCACCGGCGTTCCGCTTCCGCCTGATCGAGCAGGCGCGCGCCGCCAACCGCCGCATCGTGCTGCCCGAGGGCGACGAGCCGCGCACCATCCGCGCCGCGGTGATCTGCCACGAGAAGGGCATCGCCCGCTGCGTGCTGCTCGGCAAGCCGGAGAAGATCCGCGACGTGGCCGAGGCGCAGGGCATCTGCCTGCCGGCGTCGCTCGAGCTGCTCGACCCGGACTCGATCCGCGGCCACTACATCGCGCCGATGGTCGAACTGCGCAAGAGCAAGGGCCTGAACGCGCCGATGGCAGAGGCGCAGCTGGAAGACCCGGTGGTGCTCGGCACGATGATGCTCGCCACCGGCGAGGTCGACGGCCTGGTGTCCGGCGCGGTGCACACCACCGCCAGCACGGTGCGCCCGGCGCTACAACTGATCAAGACCGCGCCGACCGCGGCCCTGGTGTCGAGCGTGTTCTTCATGCTGATGCCGGACCAGGTGTTCGTATACGGCGACTGCGCGATCAACCCGGACCCGTCGGCCGAGCAGCTGGCCGACATCGCGATCCAGTCGGCCGATTCGGCCAAGGCGTTCGGCATCGAGCCGCGCGTGGCGATGATCTCGTACTCGACCGGCAGCTCCGGCTCGGGTTCGGACGTGGAAAAGGTCCGCGAGGCGACCCAGATCGCGCGCGCGAAGCGCCCGGGCCTCGCGATCGACGGCCCGATGCAGTACGACGCCGCCAGCGTCGCCAGCGTCGGCCTGCAGAAGGCGCCGGACAGCCCGGTCGCCGGCCGCGCCAACGTGTTCGTGTTCCCGGACCTGAACACCGGCAACACCACCTACAAGGCGGTGCAGCGTTCGGCCAACGTGGTGTCGGTCGGCCCTATGCTGCAGGGCCTGCGCAAGCCGGTGAACGACCTGTCGCGCGGCGCGCTGGTCGACGACATCGTCTACACGATCGCACTGACCGCGATCCAAGCGGTGCAGATGGAGAGCCCGGCAGCCTGATCGGTCGGTCGTCTTCACCAAGCAAAACGGCAAGCAATGGCTTGCCGTTTTGTTTTGGGGCTCGCAAAGCCCGAGGTGTTCGCATTTGCCGCCAATGGCCTGGTTCATTGCCGTTGTTTGTTGAACTTTGCCCGTGACGGGAAAGTCGACCCGTCGCATCGGCTGTGCAGCAGCATGACTGAGCACCTCGATGTCGGTCACGCGGCAAAGAGTCCAATGCGCTTCACGCGCCCCGGCATCTGCCATGTATGCAAAGGAATTCAGGATGTATTTACGATGTGCTGTTGCGGGCTTGTTGGCCGCAGGCGCTATAAGGTAGCACGTGCACTCGCTGGAAAGCTTTGTTTTATATAACCTTTCCAGCATGAGCACTGTACGCACCCCTCCTTCATTGAACTGGCTGATCGATAAGCGGGCAAGACTTCTTGGTGACTTGTTAGGACTTGAGAAGTCTCTGTGTATGCAAATTGGAAGGCTTGATGAAGAGATTCAGAATGCGCGGCGGGCGTTAGAAATTGCCCTGGAGCAACGCATTGTGCAACCCAAGCATCTGCAGGCTTCTATCGAGGATACAAAAGCCAGGTTGCAGGCAATTGATATTGCGTTAAAAATGCACGATATTCAGATCGATCCAGATATTATTCTGCCGATTCGCACTTATAAGCCGAGGGTTAATTGCCGTCATGGTGAGCTTACTCGTCTTATAATTGAAAAGCTCCATCAAGCCGCTGGCCGGCCATTGCCTGTCAACGAAATTTCTGCATATATAGCATCAATCTGGGGAATAGAAGTTGACACCAGGCTGAACACGAGCGTGGCCAACCGCCTGAAAAATATGTATACCGCAGGTCGAGTTAATAGGGTTTATAAGGCACATTGGATTTTGCCTGGTTATTCTAGTGATAGTCAGGCTTGATGCAAAATTTCATCTACACGATGATGTCCCTGCCAATATCCCCGCCACCATAGAGATGGCCCTTTGTGAAATACTGTGGAAAGCAGCAACTCAAGCTTTTTCTCTAAAGTAACTCGTCTAGTATCATCCCGCCAAGCCATCTCGACAGCTCGATCGGCCAGGTATTTTGGCGTGGCACGATGTGAGACTCCTTTTACCCAACGCCGCATTCGTGAAAAATAGCTTTCGCATTGATTGTCGTTAACTCCATCATCTGAAGAAAATTCGATCGAGTGAACAACGGTCTGGTGATGCCATTTTCTTCTCTTTGTCAAAGGGTCAACCTGGTCACCGAACTGAGCATATGCTTGATTTTCATCCGTCATAATAAGAGTCCCTGGTGCGATGAACCGATTGGCAAGTGACAGGGCATCAATCTGGTTTTCACTTTTGCAAATAGCAGTTATGGTGCGCTCTGCCCCCAGCCCCTTGGTTGCGGACACCTGGCGCAGCACCATGACAATGCGACGATTCTTCCGTTTTTCCCAATTAATCCGGTTGGTACGCGAACGTGGAGGCTGCTCGTTACCATTGCTCTTCTCTTTTCCGAATTTTTCTTTTACTCGTCCTGCAATATCAATAACGCGGTCTGTTTTCCTACGCCGACGGCCAAATCTTGGCATGCCGCAAAAGTGCGCTCCATCAATCTGAACCACTCCCGATAGTGGTTCTAGATCTTGAGCCGTCATGAGTGCTTCACGGAGCTTTCCAGTAAAAACATGAGCTGTTTTAACTTGTACATCCATATCTCGTGAAAGACGGTCAACAGAGATGCTATTCGCAGAATTAATAAAAGTCATCAATCCAAGGAGCATCTGTTTGAACTTCATCTTGTGCCCATGAAATGGCGTTCCGGAGGTGACTGAGAAATAACCATTGCAGTCTTTACACCTCCATTGCCATCGCTGCCGACGAAAGTAGTGGCGGTTACTAGATCCGCAATGGGGGCAAACTTGGCTACTCTCGGATTTCCATCGGATTTTGCAAAAATAGGAGTGGCATTGCTCTTCTGACATCATTGCGATGCCCATCACAGTCAGGTCACGCATAGCGGCCGACTTCATAAAATGTTGAGCCATTGATATTCGGGTCCGGTATAGGTTCTCCCCCGAGGCTGCGATATCTAAGACGCAGCTCGACCCACTCCCTGATTGGTTCGGGAAGTGACCGGATCAGACGGCCGCAACGATCCCTCTCAAAGAAAAATTCGAGCTTGACATCGTTACTGACTACACCGATACTGACTCAAACGCGTACCCTAACGTGTCTGTAGTACAGCACCTTCAAGCTCAGATATCCTCGCCAAAGGAAATCTGGGCTTTGTGCTTTCTGGCTTCCGGATTTGCTACCTCTCTGTATTACGTCAAGCCATCTTCATCTCCTTCGCCTCAATTTCCACTTGGACGGCGTACTCTGCATGATCAAGCACCACTGGTTCTAGCTTTGCCTAACCCGGTGAAGGTGAATGTACCTACTTGGTTTAGTCATCGACATTGGGACTCTCTTCCGTCTGAGGGGCTGGGCCTGCTGATTGATGAAACTGTTTATCAAGCCAAGCATCTACTTGCGCCTCATCCCAACGGCGCAAACGTCCAAGTCTGATGTATGGGGGGACTTGCTCTCGGGCGATCAAATCCTCCAGCATTCTCGGGCTCACACCGAGTTTCTCCGCAAATTCACGAGCGCCAATGAGCCTTTTCATATCAAATTCCGCGTTGATGCATACTCATGCATGCAAGTGCTGTGGCTACTGCCTTCATGCAAAACATCCCTAGATTCAAGCATAAAAAATCCATCTTGACAAAATACGCAATAATAACAATGAGTTAGGGTTATTTAATTCAATAAGAAGCATTGATTGCACAAAAAAGTTATCACTAGCGATAATGCTTTGAATTAAAAAAGAAAAGCCAGCTGAATAGCTGGCTTCGGTACCTCGGAGGTCGGTTCTCCTACTTCGGCTTCCGCAGTACGTCCATTAACGTCTCCGCTTGGTCGATAAACTGTTCTGTCAACAGAGTGTACGTATCATCTCCAAAACCCTGAACATCAATCATGTTCCCGCGCTCATGAGATAAACCTCTGAGGAACCAGTGGCAGCCAGAGGTACGGAGCTGATCAAGATACACATGGTATAGTGGCCACAACTCAGGGATGAGCTCCACGCTCCAGTATTGGCCCGGCACCGGAGGTGGTTTTTCCAGCCATCTCATTGAGAACCTCGCTACTCGTTGGACCGTTCTGATAACTCACGTGACACTCTTGCTAGCGCTAGCCTGCAGTCGAACCAACCCGTCTTCCAGCGCGTTTTCTGCTTTTGCCAATTGTTTGCGGTATCGGGTAGCTTGCATGATCAGTAAGCTGCTGCTCAAGAACAGCAAACTGCCGCCAATGCCATTGATCACAAGCAGTGCCTGGCTTCGCTCCTGACTCGCAAGCCGATCAATTTCCTTCTGCATCGAATCGGCCTCACGTTCCAATACACGTGTGGCTGCTCCACGTGGTAGTGCGAGTATTTTTGCATGCAGTTCCCGCTGCTGGTTGTGCAATCCCTCGCTTCGGGCGGGTGGTAGCAGCTGCGCGTTGACTAAGCCCCAGAGTGCCACCGCAGCAGCGGTCCAGCTTACTACCGCTAAGCTAGTCAATAGAATCAAGCGCGCTCCAGTTGCCAAACGGCTCCACAGCGGAGTTCGCAGTACACCTGTTTGGTTAAGGAACTCTCCCCAGCCCTGCAGGAACCTTTCTTGCCTATTGGTCGACTGGTTAAGCATGCCAACCAACCAAGCCTGATTAGTTGCCTCTGCGCTAAACAATGTCAGCCGATGTCCTGGGCGCACGGTGCTCCTTGTGTTTGCCAAACGCAATGGAAACTCTCTCCCCTGATCATCGCAGAGCCAAATCTCCTGCCGTTTGATGTTGTGCACGTGAACATCGGGTACGCAGATGTAACCGCCATACGGACCGATATAGCCACTGCGGCTATTCATAGAGACCTTTGCTTCGCTCCAAGTCTGGCGATCTACTACCTGCCAAGTTCTGGATCGAAGTTGGACAGCGAGTCCGTTAACGCCTACCACCATGCTAGATGGACTTTGCGGTCTACCGGTAATGTCGTTCATACCTACCATGTCATCTACTATTCAACACTTAGTGTCACTTATAGTTATCATTTATGCAACTATGGTGCGTGGAGGTGCTATGCGCAAGGCGCGATGCTGGTCTGCATGGAAAAATCCTCCAAGCCAACTTCTGCTCGCGCCGTATTCGCCCGTAACCTGCGACTTGCCAGGCGCTTGAGGGACGTTTCACAAGAAGCACTTGCCCTTCAAGCCGGCCTCAGTCGTACGTACGTTTCTGAGATTGAGCGCGGTGAACGAAACGTGTCGATAGATAACATGGGCCTACTTGCTGAGGCTCTAGGCGTACCATTGCGCGACCTGGTTGATCCCGAAATGTTTGGAAGCTTTTCCAAAGACTCGGATCACAAGTAGGAAAATGAAAGCACATTAGAGCTTCAAAAACACAGCATGCTGATGTAATATTTTGATGCAGGATTATTCAATGGAGTGAAGAAGTATGGCTTTCGAATTGCTGCATGCCGTGATTCACAGTTTTACAAAAGAAGCAAACACATCAGACGTCACTGAAGTAGTAAAGAAAGAAGTGTTATTAGATAGCGAACTTCCTGCTGTCATTTCCCTTGTTACAGGAGTGGTCCGCCTTTTGGGAAAGGCCGGGAATGCAGTTTCATACGGTCAATTTGGTGATGACATGCGGCAAGGGCCGTTCCCCGCGACCTTTGATACCTACACCGCTAATATTACTGACCAGAATTCCTTTTTGCTGCTTAGTCATACGGCATTGGACGAACTTGTTACTCAGGCGAAAGATGAATCTCTCTCGACTGGTGGACATATCTTAGTTGCCCAATATAACAATGACTCCACCCCATTTACCGTAGTGGCAATGATTAAGCAGAAAGGCGGAGTCAGTCTTAATAAAGACTATGTTCCAATTGAAATAACAGAAATTGATTTAACGAAGGTGCATCAAGCTGCAAGAATTAATTTGTCGCGATATTCAGAGGTAAGTAACCTTCCTTCCGCTATCGATGAACAAGATGAAGATGATGTCGATCTTACATACTTATGTTTTCTGGGACAGGGCAGGAATAATCAAGCATCTGGATATTTTGTGAAGGCTTTGGGATGTACAAAAGGTATTGCATCCTCTCGTGCAACTCAGAATGCGATCAAAGCAGTTGAGAAATATTTCTCCGAATCGGCCTTGAAAAAATATAGAACCAGGGCTCGTGATGCTGTCGTGACTTACTTGCAAAAAAAACTTGCAACGGGAGAGAACGCGTCACTTGATGAAATTTGCCATGCTGCAAGCAGTTGCGTTCCCGCAGAAGAACAAGAAAATATTGCGCAATTGAAGGAATTTTTGAATAACGAGCAGAATCAGGTTCCAGCTCAGTTTTCCGTGCACGAATCAACCTTGAAAAAGAAAATAAGAATTAAGGCCGATGCTGGAAATTGGGCGATTCAGTTCGAACAGCAGATATTGGGAACTACCCCTGACTCTATTATTTGCTACAATAAGGACAGTAAAACTCTAACTATCAGCTCCCTGACTGATCAACTAGTCAAATCAATTGAAGCAGAAATACAGTCTCGAGCTGGCGACTAAGGGCGAAAGATGTTTCACCAAGTAGTCGAATTATACAGAAAATTAGGAAAACCCCCTGTAGAACAGGGGGGCTTTTCTTATGAAGGAACTGTCTCCGAAGAAGTAATCGCTCTCCTGAATGAAATGGAGAGTCTACCAGAACATTTTGGTGTATTTTCAGTACGAAACATTACTGGAAGCACAGTGGATGTTGAATTTTCGTTACCTGGATCCGAGCATGGAAGATTCCACTCATCGTTGGCCGAATTTCTTAAGGCATCGCCTTCCATAGAGTTCGGAGTCGTTCCCGGTCAGTACTACATATGTGATATCGATTTTTACTCTCAAGATGAAAATATTCCGTCTGAGATAAAAAATCTAACAGAATGCTGTGAATTTATCAGGTTACTTTCAGTGCTGGCCAGCGAAAACTCTTCAGATTCAGGAGTAGGCGGTGTAAATAAACTTGTTTTTGTTTTAGCTGCAGACGGCAAGTCACCATCCAAAACATTCACAGTACGTACAAAAGTTGATCGAGAGATTCTGGATAAACCCATACCACATTTGAATTTGTTGCGAGCATTGATTTCTGATTCAAGAAGAGATTTGATTCATGTTGAAGAGCGCAGGATGATTCTTCAAATAGCCATTGCGGAAGTCCTTTCTACTGCAGAGGAAGGGGTAAATAATTTTACCCATCTCACGAGGCAATGGAAAGAAGTGCTACGCAAATACCGCCACAATTTTCAAGCATTTCTGCATCAATACTCCTTTGAGAAAATTAGAAAAGAAATCGCGTCTGCAGAAATAGATCATGCAACTAAACTAAGTGGAGTTTTAGGTGATATTGCTGGCAAGTTGCTAGCTCTTCCAGTGTCTCTTGGCGCAATCATACTTTTGCGCGGGGCCAAGACCCTTGAAGAGTTCATTGTCATTGCAATTGGGCTGTGTGTGGTTACAGTTGTCTTTGTTGGTGTTCTTCTAAATCAATGGCTGCAAGTTGATCGGCTACGTGGAAGTTTTAATATAATATTTGGACAATACGATGAGAAGCTCGATTCATTCCCGAAGAGATTGAGAGCGCCAGTTACTGATGCAAAGAGAAAAATCAGAAAACAAGGATTTGCATTGAGCATTACATTTATTGTCTTTGGATTTATTGCATTATTTCCATTGCTCGGTACTGTATATGTTACACACGACAAATATGGGAATGAAATTCTAAGCTACGCACGGCACATTATTACCTTGCTGACCAGTTATCTTTGAGTTGCGCTACATAATATAGTCCGTGGTACTTATCGTCTTTTGTTTTTGCTTTTTCTTGATTTCCGTTCTTCTCGCTTAAGCTTCTGCACTTCCTTGTTCCATTGCTCTGAAGCTATGGCTGTTTGCTTATACATGCCTGTTGTGCTTTTGAAGCTGGATAGTAATTTTAGCAAAACTGGTGACGCCTCAATCCTTTCTTTTTCAAGATAGAATTTCATCCTATTTGATTCGGTAAATACAAAAATTGCTGTGCACAAAATACTTATTTGATACCAAAGTGATTTGGCCGGTGTGAAAGCATTGTTTAATATTTGCCACCAAACGTAGAATGAACCAACATACGCCAGCAAGAACAAAAGCGACATGATCAGTATTGTTTTCTGTGAAATTTTTCTCCCGGCTATTGATAGTTTCCCACATTTTAACATGGCAGAAATTCCATAAAGAAAAAATGGAACGCCAAGCCCCGCTACATCAAAGTTTAAGAAGCTATATTTGGATGGGGCGAGATAATTAATGGCAATAATGCTTGCACCCAATACCCCGCATATTATTAAGTCACTTTTTATTGTTTCATAAAATGCTTGCATAAAAGGCGAGTTTTTCTTGATAATTGCCAAGAAAAAATCAAATAAAATTAAAGTCGCACACCCCCACATTGAAGTTCCCACACCCATTCTGTAAAGATTGAGCAGCAACCCATCATTGTGCAGACTCATTTCCCAGATCATTGAAACAGAAATAACAGCAATGAGTATATATTTCATGTTGCAAGCGCTTTCAATTTTTTGCCTACTGATGGCATACCCATCTTCAGGGTTATCAGATATCTGATGCTTGTTCTTAAGCATTGCCTACCATACAGGAAAGCACTAAAACCTCACGAAACCCCCGACAAGTCAGCTTCCAACTCGCGAACAGCAGCACTAATACGCATTTTAAATAGCTCCGAAATGCGCTTATCACTTAATTTTTTAATCTTCGCAGCGCCGAGTATAATCGATAGCACGGCACGTTGGTCGTCCACTGACATAGAGTCAAAATTGGGTATGTACTTGTGGGATGTTTTATCTTTTCGCTTACTTTCGTAGTAAGTTTTAATTAGAGATTTTGGCTGTATTAATCCTTTAAGGCCAAATCTGCGAATCATAACTTCAATCGTTTTATTAACGGCCCGAAGGCGATCTGTTGTCGTGATTTGCGAGAAATAAAAAACCCATCCCATCCTTCGCCCTTCAAATATGCAGCCCGTAATGCGTAGGTTTAATCTCCACTGACAAAGGGAGATTGCCGCAACCATGTCTGCCGGCCCTCTCGCTCTAGCTAATTTGTGTCTGTATGCAGTGAATATGCTTGCTAACGATGATTCAAACTTAAGAATGCTTTCTCGTCGGATTGAGACAAAACCACCATTGATTTCATAGCCCAAAAAAGTAAATGACTCTGAAAGCTGTGCAATCTTAGATTTTGAACCCGGGATGTCAGGTTTATGGGGCGTGAGACCAAGGCTGCTTAGGGCTGCTAACACTTGATCAGCAATTTCATTGGCTGCGCCTGCGGGAGTAAGAATTAAAATATCATCAACATAGCGACTATACCAAATATCAGTTCTGGCTTTGTAGCGGCTATCGATAGATAGAAGGGCGATCTCCGCTAGGACATTTGATATTGCCAGACCCTGTGGAACACCGATGACATTAGGCTTACTCCCCTTGCTTCCTTTGCTTTCTGGAACAGTGGGAGTCTCAATTGAAGCCTTTATCAACGCCAATATTTGTGGCTTCCGAATTTTCTTCTTGAGCGCATTAAAAATTACAGAGTGAGGAATCGAGGGATAGAAATTTTTGAGGTCGATTTTTATGTATTCAGCGTACTTGCCGCTAGCAAGTGCGCCTTGCAACGAGTCGATTGAAGCTTGTGGTAGCGCCATTGAGGCCTCGGGGAATACCTGGCCAAGGAAGTCACACAAGGCTCTCAGGACTATCCGGTCGCGAGCTGTGGGAATAGAGATGAGACGTGGAGGGACATTTTGTCCCTTCGAGATCAGTTTTTCTTTGAATGCGGTAAATTTGTAGGTCCCCGCGTGAACCTTTGACGTTATTACATCAATTTCGGCCTTCAGGATGGGCTCGAGCTTATATGGTCGGATTCGATCTATTCCAATCGCACTCGACTGAATAACCTTATCAAGGTATAGTTTTCTCAGGTTGCGCAGCGCGAATGTTTTATTAAATATCTTAGCTGCACTCAAACCAACCACCACAAGATCAATGGGGCCAAATAAAGCGACAGCGTTATTGCTATCCTGGCCATCAAGTAGAGTCGCGCCTCTAAAATCTCAAGCCAAGTAGGCTTACGTGTCGTAAGCGACTTCGCATTTAAGGTGCGGAAAATCTTATCGTCAATTTCTTTGTGATTCTCGACGGCGGACAACAAATCATGATAGCGCTCAAGATCACTACTGCTAATTGAGCCATTCGCGTGTAGTTGATCATACAGGCGCTGTAGATCGAGGTAGTTTTTGCGCATTGCAATGGAGCGCCCTCGGAAGTCGCGGTTGGCAACTGCCATGGATATTCCAAGAAGTGCAATGGAAAGTACAGTCGATGCCACATCTGTGTCTTTGCCAAGAATGTGTGGATACCTGATAGTTAGCACGCCAAGGGTTGCACTCAAGATCGCGTACCAAACGAGCAAAAGCTGAGAGTGAAAATCGAGCCAAGAAAGGCGAATGTGCGCCTCAATGCGAGCCTTGTAGGTGAACCAGACCTTGTCGTGCACAGACTATCTCCAAGCGGATGGGAAGAGCGAGTGAGTTTGAGAATTATTAAACATCCCTGGTGGGATCAGTGGGCCGAAGCCCAACGGCTTGCGCCGTTATTTATCAGAGCCGCCCTTACTTACGTAAGAGGAGGATCCCGCCCTTCCCATTGGCATTATATCTGACTTGAGCTGTATGTGGGCTAACTAGGAGGCGTCAACCGACAGAGGGCGAAGCAGGAGGCCCACCAATGTAAAGCGCGACGTGCAAGAAATATTCTTGCCACGTCGCGCCGTAACTCAATTGAGAAATTTTGGTTGTGCTTCTGCTACCTTATAGCGGCCGCAGGCTGTTTTGCCTCGTCGATTCAGGCCAAGACCATTTGCACCGCTGTTGCCGATGCCAAGACTGGCCGCCTCTTGTTGCAGCAGGGGCAGTGCAGCGAACGATACACACCCGCCTCGACATTCAAGATCGCCCTGAGCGTCATGGGGTTCGATTCGGGATTTCTCAAAGACGAACATACGCCGACTCTGCCGTTCCGCGCCGGCGACCCGGATTGGGGCGGCGACAACTGGCGTCAGCCGACCGATGCGGTGCGCTGGCTGAAATATTCGGTCGTGTGGTTCTCGCAGCGCATCACCCATGCCCTTGGTGAGCGCCGCCTGCAGCAGTACGCGACCGCGTTCGGCTATGGCAACGCCGATTTCTCGGGCGATCCGGGCAAGAGCAATGGCCTTGAGCGCAGCTGGATCAGCTCTTCATTGAAGATATCGCCATTGGAGCAGATCGCTTTCCTGAGGAGACTGGTCAACCGCGAGCTGCCCGTCACGCCCCATGCCTTGGACATGACGTTCAAGGTCGTGGAAAAGACCTCGCTGCCTGGCGGATGGGAGGCCCAGGGCAAGACCGGCATGGCCTATCCGAGGCTGGCGAATGGCACTTTCGATGAAGCTCACCCCTATGGTTGGTTCGTCGGCTGGGCGAAAAAAGGTGATCGCTCGTTAGTGTTTGCGCGCCTCATTCAGGACGACAGAAAAGAGCCAGGCACAGCCGGAGTACGGTCACGCGACGCCTTCTTGAAGGAGCTACCGACCTTGGCGGATGGGCTGGTCCATTAATAGTGCTTAGGGTGGATAAAGGCGCTTGCGCCATAACCCATCACGTCTTCGGCCAACGTTGGTGTGAAAGGTGGCCTTTGTCGGTCTCGCCCGACTGGCGAGGTACTTTCTTTGCTTCGTCAAAGAAAGTACCCAAAGAAAGACGACCCCGATGCACTGGCCTTCGGCTTCCCTCGCGCCTGCCAAGCGGCCAGGCGCCGCCGAACTCGCGCCGCGCTAACGTCGCGGCACTCGAACAAGCGGCGGCTTAAAACCTGGCCGCTTGACGATCGCTCGGCAGCGCAAAGGGGGATGGGCAGGATGATTGCAGCGACACTGAACGCCAAGATTCAAAACCGCGATGGGGCTCAGGGCAGCTACTACATCAACGTTGGCCGAATCCGTCCTACAGAGATGAAGGCGAGGTCTTTCGGCCAACCTTTACCCTTATCCACAGCAAGCCGTCGATCTCAGCCTTTATCCACAACCATCAATCGCTCCAACACCCCCTGACTTTCCCGCCCCGTCACGACGGCTACCTACTGCCATCCCTTTCCCTTCGACGCCGCCGAGGACGACGCGGCCAACGGGGGTAGTCGGCGAGCACTGTCCGAGTGCCGGCTTCAGCCGGCGCGAGTTGCGCAGCCGCCCGTTGGCCGTGGCGCCCGCAGGGCAGCCCGCGTCAGCGGGCCGGCGTCGTGGGGTCGCCTTTTCTTTGGATACTTTCTTTTGGCGAAGCAAAAGAAAGTATCCCGCCCCGCCGGGCGGGACCGGCGCAGCTACAGTCCTCACCAACGTCGGCCGAAAGCACTACACCGGCGCAGTACGGATCCGCTGCGCCAGCTCGGCGATCTCGCGGGTCGCCTCTTGCAGCGCGCGCAGGCCGGCGTCGCGGCTCGGCGGCCCGTCGTCGACCGGCGCGCTGCCCGACTGCTCGAGCCGTAGCAGCAGCTGCCCGGCGGCGTCGACGCAACGCCGCACCTCCGGCTCGCCGCGGCGCGCCGGCAGCGCGTTGAACAGATGCGTCAGCGCGGCGATCTGCGATACCAATAAATAACTCTTCAGGATCAACTCGCTCAGCGCGTGTTCGGCGCGCCGCTTCGACAGGGGCTCGAGCAGCATCCGCTCGTGCGTGGCCGACAGCGTCGACAGCGCGGTCAGCGTCTCGCGCCGCAGCAACCGGTAGTCGAGGTTGTCCGGCTCGGTCGGACCCAGCGCGGTCGCGAGGTAGCGGCGGCTGGCGTCGAGCACCTGGCGCAGCTGCGGCACGACCAGTTGCGACTCCCAGAACGGGAACAGCCAGCTCGCCACCGCGGCGATCGCCGCACCGATCACCGTGTCGAGCGCGCGCTCGCCGATCAGCGCCATCTCGGACGGCACCAGGAAGTGATAGAGCAGCAGCACCTCGATCGAGGTGAAGAACACGCTCGCCAGGTAGTTGAGCTGCATCAGCCCGAAGCTCAGCCACAGGCTGACGATCATCAGCCCGAACAGCACCCGTTGATCGTGGACGAACAGCAGCAGTAGCACGGTGGCGGCGCAGCCGGCGAGCGTGCCGAGCAGCCGGCTGCGGCCGCGCTGGCGGCTCAGCCCGAAGCCGGGCCGCAGCGCCACCAGCACGGTCAGCAGGATCCAGTTGCCGTGGCCGCCGGGCATCAGATCGCGGCTGACGAAGAGCGCCGCCGCCATCGCCAGCGTGAAGCGCAGCGCGTAGCGCAAGGCCGAGCTGGCGAACGACAGCGAGGTGCGCGAGAAGCCGAAATCGCTCTCGCTGCGAAACCGGGCGACCACCTCGTCGACCGGCAGCGCGGTGGTGTTGGTCAGCGCGCCGGTGTCGTCGTGCAGCTTGCCGATCATCCGGCTGATCACCGAGACGCGCTGCTGGCTGGTCAGCAGCGCGGCGAACGCCTCCGGCGCGCGCTCGGGCAAGCCGGCCGCACGCGCCGCGTCGATGTCGTAGGCGAGCGCGCGCAGCTCGGCCTTGACGCTGTAGCGCGAGCGCGACAACCGGCTGTTGCCGACCGCCTCGGCGCAGGCCTCGACGTCGAGCGCGGTCTTCTGCATCAGGTCGCGCAGGAAGTCGAGCGTGTCGCCGTCGGCGAAATGCGCGCGCAGCAGGCCGAAGTCGGTCTGCGCCGCCAGCACCATGTCGTGCAGGTCGATCACGTCGATGAACAGGTTGAACAGGCGCGAGCGGCGCGCGCCGAGGCGCTCGGGGTCACGCCCGGCCATCGCGTTGAGCACCAGGTCGCGCGCGTTCTGCTGGGTGGTCTCGACCACCATCTGCGCGGCCAAGAGCTCCCGATAGCAGGCGTCGAGCGGCACCGCCGGGTCGTAGCAGTCGGCGCGCCGGTCGAAATAGCGGGCGGTGGCGAACAGGCATTCGGCCAAGGCACGCTGCCACATCTGGTAGCGCAGCCACTGGCACACCGCCAGGCTGTAATAGGTGTAGCCGAGGCCGCCGAGCGTCAGCGCGGCGAGATAGCCCAGCTGCTGCTGCAGCGGCCCCTGCTGAGTCATGCCGATCACCATCACCAGCATCGCGTTCAGGCCGATCACCGACGCCTTCTGGCCGAACGCCACCGCGAACGCGCCGGCGAAGCTGATCAAGAGCACGGTCGGCCAGAGCAGGGCCGGATGAGCGAGACCCAGCAAGGTCCAGCCGGCCGTCAGCGACACGATCAGCGCGCAGCCGAGCATCTCGCGGTGCTTGCGCCGCAACGGTCCGGGCACGTCGATCAGGCCGACGCACAGCGCGCCGATCGCGCAGGCCATGCCGATGGCGATCTGGTCGAAGCCGATCATCAGCACCACCGCGGGCGCGACGATGCCGACGGTCATCCGAAGAGCGGTGAAGAAGTGCTGGCTGTAGAGGAAACGACGGATCGCGACGGAATCGAGCATGGGATCTGGGGTCGACTTGAAGTGGGCCAGCCTGCCAATTGTAGCGCAGCCGGCGGACGGGCCGCAGCCGATCTGGCCAGGCTTGGTGCCGCTCACAGGACGAGGCCTCGCCGGGTTTTACCGGAGGCCCGCCCTATGACAAATACCGTGAATGGACGGCCCCGATCACACCCGCGCCACACCGTTTGGCGGCAAGTGTTTAATTTTTTAAAATGGCTGTAGCTTTTTTCTAGACATGTCGTAGAATATTTTCACGACCGGGGCACAGGACTCGCCCCCGAGGCCAGAGCAAAACACGATATCTGAGGAGACCCCCATGAGCCCGCAAGAACTGCTGCAACGCAAGGCCGACGCGACCCCGCGTGGTGTTGGCGTAATGTGTAATTTCTTCGCCGACAAGGCGAAGAACGCCGAAATCTGGGACACCGAAGGCAAGCGTTACATCGATTTCGCCGGCGGCATCGGGGTGCTCAACACCGGCCACCTGCACCCGAAGGTGCAGGCCGCCGTCGAAGCGCAGCTGAAGAGCTTCAGCCACAGCTGCTACCAGGTGGTGCCGTACGAGAGCTACATCCGCCTGGCCGAACAACTGAACACGCTGACCCCGGGCAACTTCGCTAAGAAGACCGCGTTCTTCAGCACCGGCGCCGAGGCCGTAGAAAACGCCATCAAGATCGCCCGCGCCGCCACCGGCCGCAGCGGCGTGATCGCCTTCGGCGGCGGCTTCCACGGCCGCACCATGATGGGCATGGCGCTGACCGGCAAGGTCGTGCCGTACAAGGTCGGCTTCGGCCCGTTCCCGGGCGAGATCTTCCACGCCCCGTTCCCGAACGCACTGCACGGCGTGTCGACCGCCGACTCGCTCGTCGGCATCGAGAAGCTGTTTAAGTGCGACGTCGACCCGGCTCGCGTCGCCGCGATCATCTTCGAACCGGTGCAGGGCGAAGGCGGCTTCTACCAGGCACCGGCCGACTGGGTCGAAGCGCTGCGCGCGCTGTGCGACAAGCACGGCATCCTGCTGATCGCCGACGAGGTGCAGACCGGCTTCGCCCGCACCGGCAAGCTGTTCGCGATGGATCACTACAAGGTCGCCGCCGACATCATCACCCAGGCCAAGAGCCTGGCCGGCGGCTTCCCGCTGTCGGCGGTGACCGGTCGCGCCGAGATCATGGACGCGCCGGCCCCGGGCGGCCTCGGCGGCACCTACGCCGGCAACCCGCTGGCGGTCGCCGCCGCCGAAGCGGTGATCCAGGTGATCCAGGAAGAAAAGCTGGTCGAACGCGCCAACCGCCTGGGCGACCTATTGAAGGAAAAGCTCAACGGCCTGAAGAAAGCCATCCCGCAGATCGCCGAAGTGCGCGGCCCCGGTGCAATGGTCGCGGTCGAGTTCAACAAGCCGGGCAGCCACGAGCCGGACACCGACTTCACCAAGAAGGTGCAGACCAAGGCCCTGGAATCCGGCCTGCTGCTGCTCACCTGCGGCGTGTACGGCAATGTGGTGCGCTTCCTGTTCCCGCTGACCATCGAAGACGCGGTGTTCGACGAGGCGCTCGCCAAGCTGGAAGCCGCGCTGAAAGCCTGATTGATGTTACCCGGCGCTTCGGCCAAGCCCGAAGCGCCACGGATGGAGATGAAAATGAGCCAATCCAAACTGACACTAAACGACCCGTCGCTGCTGCGCTTCCAGTGTTACATCAACGGTGAATGGAGCGACGCCGACAGCGGCGAGACCATCGCCGTCAACAACCCGGCCACCGGCGAGATCATCGGCAGCGTGCCGAAGATGGGCGCGGCCGAAGCGACCCGCGCGGTCGAGACCGCGCACGCCGCGTTCAAGCTGTGGAAGAAAAAATCGGCCAAGGAACGCTCGGTGCTGCTGCGCCGCTGGTTCGACCTGATGATGGCGAACCAGGAAGACCTGGCGAAGATCCTCACCGTCGAGCAGGGCAAGCCGCTCGCCGAAGCCAAGGGCGAGATCGCCTACGGCGCCTCGTATATCGAGTGGTACGCCGAGGAAGGCAAGCGCCTGTACGGCGACACCATCCCGGCACCGCAGGGCGACCGCCGCATCCTGGTCACCAAGGAGCCGATCGGCGTGTGCGCGGCGATCACGCCGTGGAACTTCCCGAACGCGATGATCACCCGCAAGGCCGCCCCGGCGCTGGCCGCCGGCTGCACCATCGTGGTCCGCCCGGCTTCGCAGACCCCGCTGTCGGCGCTGGCGATCGCGGTGCTGGCCGAACGCGCCGGCATCCCGGCCGGGGTGTTCTCGGTGCTGACCGGCGGCTCGACCACGATCGGCGGCGTGCTGACCGGCCACGACCTGGTGAAGAAATTCAGCTTCACCGGCTCGACCGAGGTCGGCCGCCAGCTGATCGCGCAATGCGCCACCACGGTGAAGAAGGTGTCGATGGAACTGGGCGGCAACGCGCCGTTCATCGTGTTCGACGATGCCGATCTCGACGCCGCGGTCGAGGGCGCGATGATCTCGAAGTACCGCAATGCCGGCCAGACCTGCGTCTGCGCTAACCGCCTGTACGTACAGGACGGCGTCTACGACGCCTTCGTCGAGAAGTTCTCCGCCGCGGTCGCCAAGCTCAAGGTCGGTAACGGCCTGGAAGCCGGCGTGACCCAGGGCCCGCTGATCGACCTGAACGCGGTGAAGAAGATCGAGGAGCACATCGCCGACGCGTTGGCCAAGGGTGGCAAGCTGGTCGCCGGCGGCAAGCCGCATTCGCTCGGCCACAGCTTCTTCGAGCCGACCGTGGTGCGCGACGTCACCGCCGCGATGAAGGTCGCCCGCGAAGAAACCTTCGGCCCGCTCGCACCGGTGTTCCGCTTCAAAACCGAAGAGGAAGCGATCGCGCTGGCGAACGACACCGAGTTCGGCCTCGCCAGCTACTTCTACGCCCGCGACGTCGGCCGCATCTTCCGCGTCTCCGAGGGGCTGGAGTACGGCATGGTCGCGGCCAACACCGGCCTCTTATCCAACGAGGCGGCACCGTTCGGCGGCGTGAAGCAGTCGGGCCTGGGCCGCGAAGGCTCGAAGTACGGCATCGAAGACTATCTGGAAATCAAGTATCTGTGTCTCGCCGGTCTCGACCGGTAAGTAGCAGGGTTGGCGTGCATCGCGTAAAGCGAATTAGGGCCGGAGTCCCCCTCCGGCCCGCTTTTTTTTTTGCCCCAGTTAACTGCGCAAGCAGGGACCTGACCGGCGCCCCTCTACAGCGATCTCGCCGACCAGGCCCCATCGCGCGCCGGCTTAACACCCGGCAGCGCGGTGGGTCGTGCAGCCTTGTCTATCGCTCGAACCGGCCGGTGGCCCATCTCACCGAAGGCGCTGCTCCTGCATTGATCAGCAGTATTAACAAACGCAACGCGATTATTACACCCAACCCTTATTTAATATTGTCGCAACCGTGCACGACTATAACCAGGCAAAACGGCAATAATAAATACAGCCCCGATTTCAAACCAATACGCCCAGTGTTTCTACTGATCGACAGTGGCGAAATTCAACCAACTGTCCCAACCGTATCGCTCGATGAAACGGCAAATAGCACACTCCCTTTGCGACGGCGAAAAACCCTGTCTATTCTTTCTTCACAGCCCAATCCCCTAGGCTGCGGTTTGCTCTGTTGCATTAAAAGAGCAGCGGGCAGATTAAATACGATGCACACCGTTCAATTGCCCCCCTGATTAGGATATTTGACATGGCCGCACCACGCTATTTCTCGTTCATGCAACAGCCCGGGCAGGAATTCATCTTCGAGCTAACCGACCAGCGCATGATTGACCAAGCCCTGAGAATTCTGTCCGGGAAAGAAACAAACGAAGTCCATGTGAAGGGCCAGATTAACAGGAGCAAGGCCCCCTACAATCCGAACTGGGATTTCTACCACGACCCGGCCACGATCAGTTTCTTCACGCAGGCGATCGAGGTGTGTGACGCGAATATGCAGTACGCCGATGACCGCCTGGACGAGGCCTGCGGCGCGTTTCTGCCCGGCTGCCACTGGTGCCCCTGGGATTCGAAGCTGGTCCGCGAGGTGACCAAGGGCTGATCCCGAGCCCGCCCCTCAGCCCCTGCCAAGAAGGCGGTCATGACAATGCCGGCTCGAACTTGGGGGCCGGCATTATTGCTTCAATGGCCGCACGGGAAAGGCCCGCCTTCGATCCGTCGCGCCGATACACGGCGGTAGCCTAAGCGGCCGGCAAAGGACTTCCCCGACAAAACACAGGCCTGCCGCCGCATCCCTAGCCTAGACAAATGCAAAGTCAAATAGCTACAGGACAAAAGGTCGGCATTTATTACCCGGCGGCAATGCACGACAACCAATATAAAACCACCGCAACCCCGCGATGACCTCTCCTTGGGAGCGGCATCGCCGACCTCCTTTCCCTAGCCTTGATTCACCCTGGTCGACTTACGCTCTCCGGTTTATAAATTGCGCGCAATTATCAATGCCCGATCCGGCAATTGCGAAAAAAGGCCAGTCCCCTCTTTACCGCCGCCCATTAGCGGCTGGTGTCATCGAGAATGCCCTGCTAATTTGAAAACTGGCATACCCGCCCTTCATTCGCCGGGCGGCTGCAGTCATTCAAGGCAAAGGAGCGCTCGATGGATCTGACACCCCTACTCCAATCAATCCAGAGCAGCCTGGGCCAGAATCTCCCCAGCGTGCTCGGGGCGGTGGGCATTTTTGTGATCGGCTGGCTGGTGGCGGTAACGGTGCGCGCGAGTGCACTGAAGGGGCTGTCGGCCATCACACTGAACAACTGGCTCAAGAACAAGGCCAATCTGAATGTGGATCTGGAACGCTATATCGCAGTGATCTTGTTTTGGCTGATCCTACTGATCACGCTCGTCGCCGTGTTCAACTCGGTGCACCTGGAGCGCGCCTCCGAGCCATTCAACACGCTGATCACGCAGACTCTCGGCTTTCTGCCGCGCATCGTCGCCGCGCTGCTGCTGGCACTCTTGGCGTGGGTGATCGGTACCGTGGCCCGCGCTGTCGTGACCAGGACCTTGAGCACGACCGGACTCGACAAGAGGCTAGGCACGGAAGCCCGGGTAAGCTCGATGAGTAGCCATGTCGGCAACGTGCTGTTCTGGCTGATCATCCTGCTGTTCATTCCGACCATCCTGGAGGCGCTGCAACTACACGGGCTGCTTGAACCGTTCCAGGCGATGCTCAACAAGCTGCTCGGCATCCTGCCCAATGTGCTCGCGGCGCTGACCATCGGCGTGGTCGGCTGGCTGGTCGCCAGGCTGCTGCGCGATCTGGTCGGCAACTTGCTGAGCGCCGGCGAGGTGGACAAGCTCGGCGAACAGGCCGGGCTGACGGGCCGTATGGGGCTGTCGAAGCTCGTCGGCACCGTCGTCTATATTTTCGTGTTCGTACCGGCACTGATCGCGGCGCTGGACGCGCTGCAAATGCACGCCATCTCGGACCCGGCCAGGCAGATGCTGGGCATGTTCATGGCAGCAATCCCGAACATCATCGCCGCCGCCGTCATCCTGGCCCTGACCTATTATGTGGCGCGATTCGTGGCTCGCCTGCTCACCAGTCTGGCGGAGGGCTTGGGCATCGACACGATTCCGGAACGGATCGGCATCGCCAAGGCCTTTTCCGGTGACCTCAAACTCTCCGGTCTGCTCGGCAAGCTGGTGCTGTTCTTCGCGATGCTGTTCGCCTCGGCCGAGGCCGCGAACCGGCTGGGGTTCACCGGCGTGCGGGAGCTGGTGAGCAATTTCATCCAGTTCGGTGGCCAGATACTGCTCGGCTCGGTCATCCTGTTTGTCGGCCTCTGGCTGGCCAACCTGGCCTACGATGGCATCTACCGTGCCAACGGCGAGGGTGCCAAGGGGCTGGCCCGCATCGCCCAGGTGGCGATCCTCGGTCTGGTCACCGCCATGGGCCTACGTGCGATGGGGATTGCCGACGCGATCGTCGACCTCGCCTTCGGCCTGGTACTGGGCGCGATCGCCGTCGCGGTGGCGCTGTCCTTCGGCCTCGGCGGGCGCGAAGCGGCCGGCCGGCAGATGGAGCATTGGCTGAGCAAGTGGCGCAAGGAACCGTGATGGTCTGCCGCCTCGGCGGGATCCCGGACCAGGGGAACGCTTCGACGCCGATGGGGCTGGCCGAACCAAGCTAAACCACCATAGCAAAGGGCGCCCCGCGGGGCGCCCTTTTCACGTTGGCCGAAACCGAACTCAGTGCAGCTGGCGGCTGGCGCGATGGCTGAGCGGAATGCCGACCTCGGCCAGGCACTCGGCCAGGTCGCTGTAGGCAAACTCGCGATCCGGTGCCACGTCCGGCACCAGCAGCCACGGCGACGTGCCGAGCAGTGCGCCGTCAGCGGCGTTGACGATCTGCACGTTGAACGCGGTCTGCTCCGGCTGGTACTCGGCCACCGCCTCGAGCTTGTCGATGCCGCCGATCTGGCCGGCGACCAGGGCCACGGTCAGGCCGAGGCGCTTGCGGTTCCAGGCGCGCACGCCGGCCGACAGCGCCTCCCACCACGGCATGGGCGCGAACAGCTCGGCCTCGCCGTATTCCATCTCGGCGGCGATCGCCTGCTGCACCAGCGGCATCGCCGCGTCGAGCGCCTTGCGGCCGAACAGCCGCGCCTGCTCGAGCGACAGCGTGCCACGCTCGACCAGGAACGGAATCCAGCACAACACCAGCTGCGGCTCGGCGGTCTTGCTCGCCGCGTCGAAGGTGGCGCGCGACGCATCCGGGTCGGACGGCGCGAAGTCGCAGCCGGCGTCCATCACCGGCGCCAGGTGTACCAGCTGCTGGCAGGCGCGCTCGTTGAGCATGTCGACGTTGAACACGGTCGGCGACAGCCACAGCACCGCCTTTTCCGGCACCTCGAGCGCTTCGGCCAGGGCCGCCTCGACCCGTTCCAACAGCGGGAAGTGCCACCAGAAACCGCCCTGCGCCCGCGAGAGCGCGAACGGCAGCGCCCACAACTCGTACGAGGCGATGATGCCGTCCTCGCGCACCACCTCCGGGAAGGCGATGCAGTCGCGCGCGGTGCCGATCAGCAGCTCGCGCGCCGCCGGTTCGGTAAGCAGCGCCAGCTGCGCCTCGGTGAACACCGCCTGGTCGCCGCCGGACAGCGCCATCTGCACCGCGGCGGCGAGCTGCATCTTCTCCAGCGGTTTTTCCAGCGCGGCGCGCGCCTGCTCGGTCAGGGCCTTGATGCGGCTGGCGCGCTCGACCGGCGGCAGCGGCTCGGTCGGGCCGGCCTTGAACTCGCGCTGCTTCACGCCGGCCTCGCGCTCGGCGTAGGCGGCGCTGAGACGACGATACGCGTCCATCGCCGCGTCGCAGATCCGTTGCAGTTCGGCGGCGGTCGGCAGCGGCTCTTCCCAGAAGTTGAAGTCGAACAGCCTGAAGCCTTCGTTGCAGACGTAGTGGGTGATGTTTTCCTGCTCGTCGTACAGCACCACGCTGGCAAAGCCGTCGGCGTCGCGGCCGGTGAACGGCGTCTCGTCGTTGCCCACCAGCCGGCAGACGAAGGCCGGCACCTCGGTGTGCACCACGTATTCGTACGGCTCCAGCGCCTTGTCATCCACCGCATCGCCAAAGATGAAGCGATTGGGCACGAACGGGTCGCCCTGGATCGGCCGGTTTTTCGGATGGGGTTTCATTGTCGGTAACGCCTAGCGCCAAGAAGCAAACCGCCAATTTTACCCCGCCTTGGCGGGCTTGACGAAGCCTTCCGTCAGGCGGCCGAGTTCTCGCCCCGGCCGGCGGAGCTTGATGGGGCGGCTGACCGACCTAGCAGCTCAGCCCGTAATGCTGGTACACCTCGTCGCGCTGCCAGCCGAGCGACTGGTAGAGCCGCTGCGCCGGCAGGTTGACCTGCTCGGTCGCCAGCTTCAGCCGGCGCACACCATGCTGTTCGGCCATGGTCCGGGCGGCGAGCAGCAGCGCCCGGCCGACGCCGAGCCGGCGCGCCGCCGCGCTGACGAACAGGTCGTTGAGGATCCATAGCGGCGCCATGCCGATCGACGAAAAGCTCGGGTAGAGCTGGCAGAAGCCGAGCGGCTCGCCGCCCTGTTCGGCCAACAATAGCCGCGACTCGCCCGCGGTCAACCGCGCGGCGAGAAACGCCCGCGCCGCGGCGAGGTCGGCCGGCTGACGGTAAAACTGCCGGTACTGGTCGAACAGCACGGCCAGCGCATCGAGGTCGGTCGAACCGGCCGGGCGGACATGGACGCTCATGGCAGTGCCTCCCGCGCGGCGGCGGTCAACGCCGACAGCGCCGTGCGCTGACGCCCCCCACTATCGAAATTGTCCGGCGCCAGCCAGCGCTCGAACGCGTCGCGCAGCACCGGCCACTCTCCGTCGAGGATCGAGAACCAGGCGGTGTCGCGGTTGCGGCCGCGGTCGACGCGCGCCTGGCGGAACACCCCCTCGAACTGGAAACCGAGCCGCAGCGCCGCCTGCCACGACGGCTTGTTCAGCGCGTTGCACTTCCACTCGTAGCGGCGGTAACCGAGCGCGAACGCGTGCGCCATCATCAGGAACATCGCTTCGGTCGCGGCCAGGGTGCGCTGCATCCGCGGCGAGAAATTCAGGTGGCCGACCTCGATCACCCCGCCGGACGGGTCTATGCGCAGATAGCTCGCCACGCCGAGCGCCTCGCCGGTCTCGGCGTCGACGGCGGTGTAGAACAGCGGGTCGTCCTGCGCGGCCATCTGCGCCAGCCAGTCGCGGTAGTCGGCCAGCCGTTCGAACGGGCCGTAGGTCACGTAGCTCCAGTTGCGCACGGCGCCGGGCAGCTGCATCGCCGCCCACAGCGATTCGGCGTGGAGGGCCGGGTCGAGCGGTTCGAGCCGACAGTAGCGGCCGCTAAGCACGGTACGCGGCGGGCGCGGCGCGCCCTGCCAGGCCGGCACCGGCAAGCCGAGCGGCTGGCCGAATTCGTTCGGTTCCGACGCCGGCTCGCGAATCTGCAACAGAGTGATGCTCATCGGTTCTTCCTTGTGGGTGCGACGCCGAAACTCGGCTCGGCGCCGCGGGATCTTCGCCGCCCCGCAACGGGACGGCATAGTGGTCAACGCCGCCAGCGGTCGCGTAGCTGCTCCAGCGCTTCCTGCTCGTCGCGGCAACGCTCGCGGGCCTGCCGCTGCATGCCCTGCCACCACAGCGCACCGAGGCGACGCAGCGCGTTCAACAAAGGTTGGCCGAAGCGGGCGAGCGGGCCGGCAACCGGATAGGAACTCTGCATGATGGTCTCCCGGTGGTCAGCAGTCACAGGCGAGCGCCGGCGCCGCTTGCGGCATCTGCCCCGGCTCGTCACCGCTCGCGACCGGATGGCCGTCGCGCTTCCAGAAGTCCAGGCCGCCGAGCAGCTCCTTCACGCGCAGGCCGTGCTTCGCCAGCTTGTACGCGCCCTTGGTCGAGCCGTTACAGCCGATGCCGTCGCAATACACCACGTAGGTCTTGCTGCGATCGAGCGCGGCGGTACTCACCTCATCCATCGTGCGGTGCGGAAAGCTGATCGCCCCCGGGATATGGCCGGCGTGGTAGTGCCCGGTCGAGCGGGCGTCGACCACCACGATGGCGTCGATGCCGTTGCGCAGGTCTTCGGCGACATCCCAAGCGTCGGCGTGGTAGTGCAGCTTGGCGAGCATGAAATCGGCCGACACGGCGGCATCCGGGGCGGGGAATTCGAGTACCAGCGAGGCGGTGGTCATGGGGGCTCCTAGGGGGTGGCAGACAATTCAATTCGGATATCTGCTAGGCTAGGGAAAAACCGGTCCCCCGGTAAGAGCCACTCGGACGATATATGACAGAACCACTTTCAGGCACACGGCTGGCCCAGCCGGACTGGATCACCGAATCGCTGGCGCTCGGCCTCGCCGAACCGGGCCACGAGCCGCTGCAGCGGCGCCTCTACCGGCTGCTGCGCGGCGGCATCCAGCTCGGCCGCCTGCCCGGCGGCAGCGCGCTGCCCGCCAGCCGGGCGCTGGCCGGCGCGCTCGGCATCGGCCGCAACACCGTGCTGGCCGCCTACGATCAGTTGTTGGCCGAAGGCTTTCTGGAAACCCGCCATGGCGCCGGCACTTTCGTCGCCCGGCTCGCGCTCGGCCAGGTGCAACAGGCCTCCCGCCCGGCCACCGCGTCCAGCCTGTCGCAACGCGGTGCACGGCTGCTCGCGCAGAGCCAGGGGCCGATCGGCGAATCGGGTGCGTTCGCGCCATGCGTGCCGGCGCTCGACCTGTTCCCGCGCGACGTCTGGCAGGGCCTGCTGCAACGCCACCAACGCCAGGCACCGAGCGAGTGGTTCAACTACCAGGACGGCGGCGGTCTGCCGGCGCTGCGCGAGGCGCTGTGCGACTACCTGCAGCTGTCGCGCTCGGTGCGCTGCCAGCCCGAGCAGATCCTGATCGTCAACGGCGCGAAACAGGCGCTCGACCTGATCGCCGGCCTGTTGACCGACCCTGGCGACACCGCCTGGATGGAGGAGCCCGGCTACCGCGGCGCGCAGGCCAGCCTGCTCAACGCCGGGCTAAACGTGGTGCCGGTGCCGGTCGACGCCGAGGGGATGAACCCGGCGCTCGCTCCACCGGGACCGGCACCGCGGCTGATCTACACCACGCCGTCGCACCAGCTGCCGACCGGGGTGACGATGTCGCTGGCACGCCGGCTGGCGCTGCTGGCACAGGCCGAGGCGCAGCAAAGCTGGATCATCGAAGACGACTACGACAGCGAGTTCCGCTACAGCTCGCAACCGGTCGCGGCGCTGCAGGGCTTGGCCGAAAGCGAACGGGTGCTGTACCTGGGCACCTTCAGCAAGGTGATGTACCCGGGGCTGCGGCTCGGCTACCTGGTACTGCCGCCGGCGCTGGTCGAGCCGTTCCGCACCACACAGGCGCGCCGCTACCCGGAGGGCCACTACCCGCTGCAGGCGGCGCTGGCCGAATTCATCGCCCGCGGCCACTTCTCCCGCCATATCCGCCGCATGCGCGAGTGCTACCGGCAGCGCCAGCAGTACCTGCGCGACAGCCTGGCCCCCGCCTTGGTGCACGGACTCGAGCTGTCGCCGGGCGAGTCGGGCATGCACCTGGTCGCCTGGCTGCCGCCGGGCAGCGATGAGGACGCGCTGGTCGATGTCGGCGACCGCCACAAGGTGATCCTGCGTCCGCTGGCGCGCCACTACCTCGGCACGCCGAAACGCCATGGCCTGGTGCTGGGCTATGCCGGTGTCCCGGAGGCCGAGATTCGCCACGCCGGCGGCTTGCTGGCCGGCTGGCTGTCACCGTTACTGAAGGGATGAAGATGGAAAAGCCCGCACTGCTGATCAGCCGCTGCCTGCTCGGCGAACCGGTGCGCTACGACGGCCAGGGCAGGCCGTTGCAACAGGACGAGTTGGCACAGTTGGCCGAACGCTTCCGGCTGGTGCCGGTCTGTCCCGAGCAACTGGGCGGCCTGCCGACCCCGCGCCCGCCCGCCGAGCTGCAAGGGGGAGACGGCGAAGCGGCGATGTTCGGTGCGGCCCGGGTCATTACGGTAACGGGAGAGGATCAGACGGCGGCCTTTATCGCCGGCGCACGGCAGGCAGTGCTGATCGCCGGCGAGCAACAGACACGGGGCGCACTGTTGAAGGCCGACAGCCCGTCCTGTGGCCACCGCAACGTCTACGACGGCAGTTTCCGTGGAATTCGGATCGCCGGCCGGGGGAGTCGCCGCGGCAACGTTGGCCGAAGCGGGGCTGACGCTGTTCGACGAGCACCAGCTCGACGCGCTGCTGACCGTGCCCGATTAGTTGAACTTGTAGCTGTACGACAGGTTATAGCGCACGTTGTAGCGCTCGCTCAGCCCGGCCGGCGCCGCCACCGGGTGGGACAACGACAGGTCGACCAGATAGTGGCGGCTGTCGCTGACCCGCGCTCCCATGCCCGCGCTGCCGATACTGGCCGAGGCGATCCCCGGTGTGTTCCAGCTGGTGCGTGCATGTTCGCCAAACAGATAAACCTGGATGTCGTTCAACCAGTTGGCCGACCAGCTGAAGCGCTTGGCCAGCTCGAGCGAAGCCGCCCAGCCCTTGTCGCCGCCGATTGCACCCGGGTCGAACGCCCGACCGAAACGGTTGCCGCCGAAGCTCAGCTGCTCGGACGACGGCAGCACATCGTCGCTAAACTGCGCCACGCCCGACAGCTGACTGCTGTAACCGCTACCCCAATCGTCGTAGCGGCCGAGCCCCAGCAAGAGCTTCTGATAAGCGAGATCTACCTGCGACGACTGGCGCGATGCGCCGGCGGTGTCAAAGCCGTGGTTGTACGCCAGGTTGGCGCTGTTGCGGCCGGCCCCCGTGGCCTGCACCGCGTCCACGGTCAGCGTCGCCGCGCGGGTGTGCGTATCGTTCGCCAACTCCAAATCGCCGCCCTGCAAGTGGAAACGGTCGGAATCGCGTGCCGCCTGCACCCCCAGCGCCGCGTTGACCAATAGCTTGCCGCTGACCACCAAGGGGTAGCTCAGCGCTACACTTACCTTCTCCTGCACCACCTCGCGCTGAAAATCGCCGATTGGCGTCGCCACCAGCGCGTCGTAGCGGTTGCGGTAATCGCTGTAGTCAGCCACCAGCTTCAAGCCGTTCACCGCCACCGGCACCGTTTCGCGAACACCAACGTAACGCTCCCGGTCCTTGTTGCTCGGGATCAAGACGCTGACCACCGTCTGTTCGGCCAACGGCGTCATCCCATTCAGCGTGGCGATCAGAGTGCCGCGGATCCCCGGGTGGTTGGTCTCCAGCGCCACACTGCTGCTGAACGGCACACGGTCGGTCACGATCTGCGCCGCCGTCGCACCGTCCGTGGTGGTCGGCGGGTTGATCGTCACCGTCGACGGCGCCCCCGGCAACGTCGCCAGCAAGCCGGCGACCCGCTCAAACGTCGGCCGCGTCAGTGGCCGTTCGTCAAGCAATCCCCCCGCCACCTTCCGTACCATCGCCTCGGCATTGCCGGCCTTGCCGTCTGGTTTCAACTCGCTGACGTAGCCCTCCACCACGACCAGGCGCACATTGCCATCGGCAAAGTCCTGTTCCGGCACATAGCAGTACGACAACACATAGCCGCGCTGCTTGTATTCATCGGTGATGCTAGCCGCCAGCACTCCCAACTGCTGCAGCGTCAACGGCTTGCCGGCCGTGGCCGCCAGCCGCGGCGCCACCAGGCTGAGCGGCACCGCATTCATGCCCTGTACCTGGTAATGACGCGGCACGATTGAGATCTGTTCGGGAGAAGAAGACGTCTGCGTCTGCACCGGCGGAGTGACGGGTTCGTTTACTCTGGGAAGCGCCCGCGAACCCGGGATCAGCTCAGGGCGTGGCAACGTGTCGAGCGGATTACCGCGCACCGGCCGCTCATCGGCCAACGCACAGTTGATCGACAGCAGCACCAGCCATGGTACGTAGCGATACCTTAGAACCACACGCTCCCCTTGATCAGAATGGCGCGTTCCCCCGCCACTGGTCCTGTCGACCAGCACGCGGAGGAACATCAGCCGTCATGTTTATTTTTGTGCGGTCAGCCCGCCAAGCCCGCCCAGCGGAGTCAGCACCGGGCCAAGCAGCGATGCCAAAGGATTCGGCGCCCCCTGCCCCGCAGCGGTATTCCCCGGTTTACCCGACTTGCCGTTCCCCGTCGTTCCGCCACCCAAACCCGAGGTCAGCCCACCGATCGGCAGCGCCGAGGTCACCGTGCCGAGTAGGTTGCCGGCCCCTGCTCCATTGCCACCCGCTGCACCGGGGACCGCCCCCAATACCTGGCCGACCACCGGCAAGCCGCCCGCACCACCCGTCACACTGGACAGCACCGGTCCCGACACCGGCAGACCACCAGCGCTACCGCCGCCGGCTCCGCCAACACTAGCCAATACCGGACCGACCATCGGCAAGCCGCCCGCACCACCGCCAGCAGCACCCGTCACGCCGGACAGCACCGGGCCGACTACTGGCAGCCCGGACACGGGATTCGCGCCCCCCAGCCCACCCAGAATCGGCAGGCCAGCGCCACCGGCCGGCGCGGTCACCAAGCCGCCGGCAGCACCGGCAACCGGGTTGTCATGGCCGGCAGCACCGATCGTGTCGCCGGCCTGCCCCACGGCACCGCCGACGGTCGCCAGCAGCCCGGCTACCGGCGCCCCGAGGCCGCTAGTCTGTCCTACCGTGCCGGTAAGCCCGGCCACGGTCCCAACTAGCGGCTTGACGACATAACTGCCGGCCGTGGTCAACGCCACTACCGGTGCGGAACCCTCCAGCCCGTCGAGCAGCCCCCCGACTTTCGACACCACCTTACCGGTCGTATCGACCGCACCGGCTGCCGTGCCCAGCAGCGGGCTCACCAACGGCACCGAAGAGACGCCGGGCGTCGTAGCCAAGGCCGCCACGATAGTGCTCGCCGTCGACACCGCCTTGCCAGCATCATTAGCTGCGACCGGAATAATCCCCAGTGTAGTACCCAGAGGGTCAGCTGTCGTCGTCAGTTTGCCCAGCCCCTGGTTGATCCCCGACGATACGTCGCCGACCGTAGCGCCGACACCGCTCACCGTCGCGCCGACCGCCGCCGGCAGGCCGTTACCCAGCATCGGCGGGCTTATCGACGATATCTGGTCGCCGATCGCCGACAGCACGCTACCGGTAGCACCGCCGCTTTTACCGGCATTCGTGATCAGCGCATCGGTAGCCGCTACCGGCCCATTTCCGCCGGGACCACCGCTCCCCGACCCGCCACTGTTACTCCCCCCTCCCCCCGAGCTACCGCCGGCGCCGCCGCCGTCCGCCACACCACCAGCCGAGCCACCACCGCTGCCGTCGCTGCCACCACCACCTGTCACGCCGCCATGTGTCGCCGCGGACGTTTTCACTCCACCCGCGGCCGAACCACTTCCCGATGCGCATCCCGTCAGGCTCGCTGCCAACAGAGTCGCCAGCAGCCATTGCCGATTGATCCGTTCCATTGCCCTCTCCTTTTCACCAAATGCTGAAAGTGACATAAGCATCCATTGATGCCAGCTGACTTACAGTCTGGAATACCGAATAAGGAAAGCAATCGAGATGACGATGAAATGTTTTGAAGCGATTGTGACAGGTGAGAAAAGCAAACAATCAAAAAATGCCATTGGCTTTGCCGAGAACCATCCTTCCGGCCACTCTTAAACCGTCTGACTTAGAATGCCGTACGCACTTGCAGCGAAGTCAAAGTCATGACATTAACGCTGACAAGAGCAAGCACGGATACATTTGATGACGTCTTGACGATGCTTCCGGCGCGCAGCCGATTTCGCACACAAGGAAGCGAGATGAGCGACCAAAGGCATCCTCACGACGATGGATGGAGAACAAAGGAGAAACCGACAGCTAGGTCGAATGAACCAGGGCAAACTGCCCCGTCCCGCCGCAGTAACGCCGACGAACGGTGGCCGGCACAACGGACGTCTGGAAGCTTATCCAACGGCTTGGGCCGAGTTTGGGGGCAATTTGCTCGATAGTGCCGCGATCAAATCGCAAGTGCGGAGGCGGTGATCGATCGAGAGTTCGTGAACGGTGGCTGGCGGTAAGTTTATGACGCGCTAAAGCACAAAGCCCCGACTCGATGAGCCGGGGCTTTGGGTGCTTCGCAGCCGAGCTGCAAAGCGAATGGGGAGTCTGGCGGTGACCTACTTTCACATGGC